>CAYUIJ010000060.1:0-15430 GCA_964444735.1 uncultured Bacteroides sp.
CAACAGGTGCTATGGTTGAGCAGGATGATAACTTTATTACGGGAAAGGACCGGGAGCTGCATTTGACTTTGCATCGGCTATTGTGGCAAAATTTGCCGGAAACGCAAAAGTAGAAGAAGTTAGAGCCGGAATGTTACTGAAATGAGAAAGTTTATTATCATAGTGGCCGGAGGAAAAGGATTGCGCATGGGAACGGATATTCCCAAACAGTTTCTTCCGATAGGAGGCAGGCCTGTGCTCATGCATACGCTGGAAACCTTTTATCGCTATGATAAGGATATTAAGATGATTGCGGTATTGCCCGAAAGCCAACAGACGTATTGGAACGAGCTGTGTCATAATCATCATTTTATGTTGCCCCATAAGGTAGCCTGTGGAGGAGAAACGCGATTTCATTCTGTAAAGAACGGGCTGGCACTAGTGGATGATGAGAACGGGCTGGTGGGAGTACACGATGGTGTACGCCCGTTTGTGTCAGAGCAGGTGATTGATACCTGTTACCGAGAGGCGGAAAAGTGTGGAGCCGTGATTCCGGTTATTGACGTAGTGGAAACGGTGCGATATATGCAAGACAATGAAAACCATACGGTAAACCGTTCGGAATATAAACTGGTTCAGACTCCTCAGGTCTTTTCGGTGCAACTTTTGAAGAAAGCATATATGCAGTCCTATTGTGATGCCTTTACCGATGATGCATCGGTGGTAGAAGCCTTAGGCGAAAAGGTTTTTCTGGTAGCGGGTAACCGTGAAAATATAAAGATAACGACTCCTTTTGACATGAAAATAGCAAATACACTGATTTGATGTTCGACCTGACAACCAGAAATATCATGTATTTGCCTGGCGTAGGTTCCCAGCGTGCTACGGTTCTTAACAAGGAACTGTCAATCTATTCGTTGCACGATTTGCTGTATTATTTTCCTTATAAGTATGTTGACCGGAGTCATCTTTATCATGTGGAGGATATTGACGGAAACATGCCTTATATCCAGTTGAAAGGAGAGATTCTGAGTTTCGATACTCTTGGCGAAGGGCACCGACATCGCCTGATCGCTCATTTTTCCGATGGTACGGGTGTGATAGACCTTGTATGGTTTCAGGGAATAAAATACTTGCTTGACAGATACAAGCCTCACACCGAATATATTGTGTTTGGGAAGCCTACAATATTCAACGGGCGCATCAATGTGATCCACCCGGATATTGACCCTGTAAATGAGCTCGTACTCACCAGTATGGGCATGCAACCCTATTACAATACGACTGAACATATGAAAAAGAGGGGAATGAACTCGCATGTCATGGAAAAACTGACAAAGAATCTGCTGGCATTCCTTAAAGAACCTGTTCCCGAAACGTTGCCGCAATGGCTGGTCGAAAAAAATCATCTGATGTCGCTTGATGAGGCTTTGCGCAACATTCATTATCCCGCTAATCCCGATTTGTTGCGAAAGGCCCAATACCGGCTGAAGTTTGAAGAGCTTTTCTATGTGCAGCTGAATATATTGCGTTACAGCAAAGACCGTCAGCGCAAATACAGAGGATTTGTCTTTGAAAAGGTTGGCGAAATCTTCAATACGTTTTACAGTAAGAACCTGCTATTCCCTTTGACCAATGCACAGAAAAGGGTGATTAAGGAAATACGCAAGGACATGGGAAGTGGGCGGCAGATGAACCGTCTGTTACAAGGCGATGTTGGAAGCGGAAAGACATTGGTGGCGTTAATGTGTATTCTGATAGCACTTGACAACAAATTTCAGGCATGTCTGATGGCACCGACAGAAATTCTGGCGACACAGCATTATGAAACCATAAAAGCGTTTCTGAAAGACTTGCCTGTACGTGTAGAACTGCTGACAGGTTCCGTAAAGGGAAAGAAACGCAAGGAAATCTTAACCGGACTGACGCTGGGTAAGGTTGATTTGCTGATTGGAACCCATGCCGTGCTTGAAGAGACAGTAACTTTTTCTTCTTTGGGAATGGTAATCATTGACGAACAGCATCGTTTTGGGGTGGCGCAACGGGCCAAGATGTGGTCCAAAAACGTATGTCCTCCTCATGTGCTGGTAATGACTGCGACTCCCATTCCACGTACGCTGGCCATGACCATGTATGGCGATTTGGATGTGTCTGTCATAGACGAATTGCCTCCTGGAAGGAAACCCGTTCAAACCATTCATCAGTTTGACAACCGGAGAGCTTCCATGTATGACTTTATCAGAAAACAGATAGAAGCGGGCCGGCAGGTCTATATTGTTTATCCGCTGATACAGGAAAGTGAAAAGACGGATCTCAAGAATCTGGAAGATGGATACGGACATATATGTGATGAGTTTCCCCAATACAAGGTGAGCAAAGTGCATGGCAAGATGAAACCGGCCGAGAAAGATACCGAAATGCAGCGTTTTATGTCGGGAGAAACAAAGATAATGGTAGCCACAACCGTTATAGAAGTGGGAGTGAATGTGCCCAACGCATCGGTTATGGTAATAGAAAACGCCGAACGTTTCGGACTGTCACAGTTGCATCAGTTGCGTGGAAGAGTCGGACGTGGATCCGACCAGTCTTATTGTATTCTGGTGACAGGGTATAAGCTTACGGAAGAAACACGCAAAAGACTGGAAATCATGGTTCGTTCGAACGATGGCTTTGAAATAGCAGAGGCCGATTTGAAACTGCGTGGACCGGGCGATTTGGAAGGAACCCAGCAAAGCGGCATCGCCTTTGATTTGAAAATAGCGAATCTGGCACGTGACGGACAACTGCTACAGTTGGTTCGTGATGTGGCACAAGCCATCGTGAATGATGACCCTGAAGAAAAACGTCCGGAAAATGTCATTTTGTGGAATCAGTTAAGAGCTTTGAGAAAGACCAATGTGAATTGGGCTGCTATTTCTTAAAGCACAAATCCTTGTACTGCTCTTCTTGAAATTCCGTTGTTGCTGTTAGGAAAGGGCCGTATTATTCTTTATGCATTGTTTATTGATGGTATATATCAGTTTTCCCCGATACGCATAAGTTGTATCAGGCCGTTGTTTAATATGTTTACACAGGACTGAAGGTTTATCCTTAACCAACCTGAGAATAAATTCTTGCCCGGGTGTCAGTGACTTGTGAGATCGGCTTTTTCCGAATAGTTTTCAAGTGTAATTGCATGGTAATGAATCAGACTCAGGAAACAGCGATCTGCATCGTGTCTTTTTTTGCTGTTTAGAGGTTTAATTATATTATTTTGATTTCATAAAGTTAAAAATGTTAAGAACTCTAACTTTTTTTCCAAAAAAAGCGGCGGATTCTACGATTTTAAAAAATAAAATTTATCTTTGGAAGGATTTTGATTTTATTTAGTATGAACGTTTAATAGCATGATTTTTATGGAAAATCACTTGTCGGTCTGAAAACTTGTACATTACAAAAGGATATGGCGGATGAAATAACCATTTGTTTTGAACATAAGGCATAAGGCTTACGTTTGACCGGCATGAAAAGATGCGACTGAACGAAAATACTAAAACGAAATACTATGCACACTAAGTGCAAAACCGTTTTTCAGCGTGTGAAAATTCTATGGGGGATCGTGTGATGCACTCCCCGGACAATTCCGGGTGATTGCAGCATGAGTTTTCAGGAAGACATAGTCCACACCCTCAAGACTTTGTTGAAAATGCGGCGGGTGAATTAAACTGTTTTTTAAACCAGAAGAAATCTTCGGTTACAAGCAGGCTGGATTAGTATCTGTATGCAAACGATGAGTTCTAAAGAATGTTCTTATGAGATGATTTTTAAAGGTATTCGAACTATTGCAGTTGCCGTATTGGCAATGGTAGGTATGAACGCCTACTCTCAGGACTTGCTGGCAAGCCAGGCTCCTGTGGACAAAAAAATGAAAGCGATTGATTCGGTAGCATTACAGCACCAGATCCAGAAAGAAAAAATGGAGTATCCGGGTTTTGCATTATATCCCAGTTGGATTACAGATCATGTGCATGTATACAAAGATGTAACCTTTCCCGATTCTTTCACCATTGATTTGAAAGGGTTCTGTATGCCTACTACTAATAATAAGATAACTTCTAATTATGGGCTTCGCCGCCGCCGTATGCATAAGGGAATAGATATAAAGGTATATATCGGTGATACCATCCGTTCGGCTTTTGATGGGAAGGTGCGTGTGGTAGATTATGAGCGGCGCGGCTATGGGAAATATGTAGTGATACGTCATGACAACGGACTGGAAACCGTATACGGCCATCTTTCCAAACAACTGGTCGCAGTCAATCAGTATGTTAAAGCGGGTGAGGCGATAGGATTGGGTGGAAATACCGGTCGTTCCACGGGCTCGCATCTGCATTTTGAAACGCTCTTACTGGGAAAGGATATCAATCCTGCATTGATGTTTGACTTCCCGAATCAGGATATTGTGACAGAAACATATACTTATTACAAATCTGGATTCAAGAACCCATCGCAGAAAAATGCTGCCTTGAACGGCAATACCGGAAGCGTGCGTTATTACCGGATTAAAAAAGGAGATACGCTGTCTAAGATTGCTTCGCGTCAAGGAGTGTCTGTTGACCGCTTGTGCAAACTTAACGGTATCACAAAGAAAACAGTATTAAGAATAGGACAGGTGCTTCGCTTCTCATGATGGATAAATAAATGAACGAAGTTTGGGGGTGAACACGGATTATACGTAATCTGGCAGAGAATGTCGCAAGTCGTATCATCCGTGTTTAATTTGTTTCCTCTTCTTATAATAGATCCTATCCTTTTTAGTATTTTTGCACAGCATTTAGGCAGATAGTATGGAAGATACAGACAAACAGTTTGAGCAGATAATAACCTCATGTCGTGATTTGTTTTCAAAGAAACTGCACGATTATGGGGCTGCTTGGCGCATAATGCGTCCCTCTTCGGTTACCGACCAGATATTTATCAAGGCAAACCGTATTCGCAGCATTGAGACAAAAGGCAATGCCATGGTCAATGAAACACCTCGTTCGGATTTTATCGGTATCGTTAATTACGGTATCATCGGATTGATTCAGTTGAAACTGGGATATGCCGATAAAGACGATTTGAGTGTAGAAAAGGCATTGGAATATTATGACAAGTATGCACATAAGGCTTTGGAATTGATGAAAGCCAAAAATCATGATTATGATGAGGCATGGCGCAATATGAGGATTTCTTCTTATACAGACTTGATTTTGATGAAGATTTACAGGACTAAACAGATAGAGGCGCTTGCAGGGATTACAATTGCATCAGAAGGAATTGATGCTAATTACATGGATATGATTAATTATGCAGTGTTTGGATTAATAAAGATTGACTTTGGAGAGTAAGACATTACATAGAGCGAATGTTGTCTGGACAAATTTCTGTCGGTTTGCATTAGGTATGGTTTTTATTTTTTCCGGTTTTGTAAAGGCCGATGATCCTTATGGAACCGTATACAAGATAGAAGACTATTTCTCGGCATTCGGATGGACCGATTATATATTTTCGTTTGCTCCATCGCTCTTGTCATGCCTGATGGCAGTTGTCGAGTTTACGTTGGGAGTCTGTCTCTTTTTCGGCATTCGGATGAAATTGACTTCAACAGCTACTGCATTGATAATGCTGCTGATGACACCTTTTACGCTTTATCTGGCATTGGCAAATCCGGTTTCTGAATGCGGATGTTTTGGCGATGCGATAGTATTGACCAATTGGGAAACGTTCTGGAAGAACGTATTGCTGCTGTTCTTCGCGATTTGGCTCTATTTCAACAACTCGTTGATATTTCGTTTTATTAGTAAGAGAAATCAATGGCTGATATCTTTGTATGGCATTTTATACATCGTGTCTGTCATTGCTTATTGTATTATATATTTGCCGATATTTGATTTTCGCCCTTATTATGTCGGAGCAAACATCCGGCAGCAGATGGAAATCCCCGAAGGTGAGGAGCCGCCCGTATACGAAACCACTTTTATTATGGAGAAAAACGGAGTTCGTAAAGAATTTACGCTCGACAATTATCCCGACAGTACATGGGCTTTCATTGACAGCAAAACACATGTGAGGCAGAAAGGATACGTTCCACCCATTATTGATTTTTCTTTGCACGTTTTTGATTCCGAAGAGGATGTTACCCAACAGATATTGGATGACAAGGGATATACATTTCTTCTGATTGCTCCATATCTGAATATTGCAGATGACAGCTCTATCGATTTGATAAATGAGATATATGATTATAGCGTAGAAAACGGCTACCCGTTTTATTGCGTCACATCTTCTTCATCCGATGCGGATATCGAGCAGTGGAAAGATCGTACAGGAGCAGAGTATTCTTATCTTGTTGCCGATGATGTGATGCTGAAAACAATGGTACGTTCTAATCCAGGGCTGATGTTGCTGAAAGAAGGCACCATTATAAACAAATGGAGTAACCGGAATCTTCCCGATGAATATGTATTAAGCGGAAGATTGGAAAATATACCATTGGGAGAGATTCAAACCATGCAGTTGAGTCAAAGAATATTAGGTGTATTCCTATGGTTTTTTGTACCTTTGGTTCTGTTTACGATGACTTGCAGTCTGTGTCGCTGGATTCGTAGACGAATACAGGAAAGAACATGAGATTTATTAATATATAAAACTAACTAAAATGAGAAAGAATATTGTAGCAGGAAACTGGAAGATGAACAAGAACCTGCAAGAGGGTGTCGCATTGGCGAAAGAACTGAATGAAGCGTTGTCTGCAGACAAACCAGATTGTGATGTTGTTATCTGCACTCCGTTCATTCATCTAGCCTCTGTAACTCCTGTTGTAAATTCTGAAATTATTGGTGTCGGTGCAGAAAACTGTGCAGATAAGGCTTCCGGAGCATATACCGGTGAAGTATCTGCCGAAATGGTTGCTTCTACTGGTGCTCAGTATGTTATATTGGGGCACTCGGAGCGTCGTGCATATTATCATGAAACAGTTGAAATCCTTGAAGAGAAAGTTAAGCTGGCTTTGGCAAACAACCTGAAACCTATTTTCTGTATTGGTGAAGTGTTGAAAGAGCGTGAGACCAACAAGCAAAATGAGGTGGTTGCTGCACAACTGGCTTCTGTATTTTCACTTTCTGCCGAAGATTTCTCCAAGGTAATTCTTGCATACGAACCGGTTTGGGCTATTGGTACCGGAAAGACTGCAACCCCTGAGCAAGCACAGGAAATTCATGCATACATCCGTTCACTGGTTGCTGATAAATATGGAAAAGAAGTTGCAGAAAATACTTCAATTCTGTATGGAGGAAGCTGTAAACCGTCAAATGCAAAGGAATTATTTGCTAATCCGGATGTCGATGGTGGCCTGATTGGTGGAGCTT
Organism: uncultured Bacteroides sp.; assembly: GCA_964444735.1. Classification (GTDB taxonomy): domain Bacteria; phylum Bacteroidota; class Bacteroidia; order Bacteroidales; family Bacteroidaceae; genus Phocaeicola_A. The sequence continues at coordinate 7,368 of CAYUIJ010000060.1, forward strand.
CGTTGAAAGCTGCCGATTTCAAAGGCATCATTGATGCGTTTAAATAATTAGATATTGAAATGTCATATCAGTAAGGCCGGACAGCAATGCTTACACGTTTGGCCTTTCTTTTCAGGTATTAGTCATGAGGCTGATTTTTTTGCTGATTTTTGTATTGTGTTCGTTTTGCGGATGGGCTCAAGATGATATCTTGTCAAACTTGACCCGGAAAAAGACGGGTGAAGGTACTGTGATTGTTCATCAAGATTCACGATTGGACATTTTATTGCAGAGAACTCCGTATGCCAATTCCGATGAAGAACAGTCAAATACTGTAAAGATCGCAGGTTTTCGAGTACAGGTTTATGCCGGGAATAATTCGCGTCAGGCGCGGAACGAAGCCTACAGCATTGCTGAGAAAGTGAGAAAAACTATTCCTGAGCTGGCAGTATACACGCATTTCATCAACCCTCGTTGGATATGTCAGGTTGGCGACTTTCGTAGTATAGAAGAAGCCGATATGGTAATGCGTAAGCTGAAAGTAGCAGGTGAGTTCAAAGAAGTATCTATAGTGCGTGCTCAAATAAATATTACTTATTGAATGGACGAGTTTCAAAATCATGCGGATCCTCAGGTTTTTGACGATTTGAAAGGAACTTACAGACAAGTATTGTCATTGTTGGGTGAAGACACAGGACGTGAGGGGTTGTTGAAGACACCGGATCGTGTGGCAAAAGCTATGTTGGCTTTAACACGCGGTTATCATATGGATCCGCATGCGATATTGTTGTCTGCTAAATTTAAGGAAAACTACAGTCAGATGGTAATTGTCAAGGATATAGATTTCTTCTCTCTCTGCGAGCATCACATGCTCCCTTTTTATGGTAAGGCACACGTTGCCTATATTCCGAACGGATATATAACTGGTTTGAGTAAGATAGCCAGAGTTGTGGATATCTTTTCTCATCGCTTGCAGGTACAGGAACGTATGACTCTGCAAATAAAGGAATGTATTCAGGAAACATTAAATCCGTTGGGAGTAATGGTTGTTGTTGAAGCCAAGCATATGTGCATGCAGATGCGTGGTGTCAGGAAACAGAATGCTGTCACAACAACTTCCGATTTTACAGGTGTGTTTAATCAAGCAAAGACTCGTGAGGAATTTATGAATCTTATTCACAGCAAATTTGACGGCTGATGCAGATCTCAGTAGGAAAGTAATGTTTTTTATGCATTAATTACTCTATCACCCAGTCGTTTTGCCATGATTTTCTGAATTTCTGACAACTCTTTATAGTGTTGCATGATAGCCATGCATTTCTTTTCATCCTTTGCATTATCCGGATTTTGTAAGGCCTGGAGCGTGTGTCTCAGTTCTTCTTCCACAATGGCATGTTTAAAGTCAGTCATCAGATGTGAAACCAGTTCAAGCAGACGCTCGTCATCTGACACAATCTTCTGGTTCTTCGTATGATACCTGCTCAACGTATACTTTTCATTGATGAGACCGACGGTATATTGGCTTATGGCAAAGTCGGGATGCGTGCTGAAGTAATGCTCTGCCCTGAAATTGAAGTCATGTATATGTGCGACAGCTTCCGCCAGAATCTTCCGGTGTACAGGATTGTGGAACTGCAAGTCGTCAGTTTGCAAATCACTTGCAATATATTCTATGACAGTCAATCCTCTCTCGTTTCCGTTATCATCGGTTACGTTACACATGATTTTTTCACCATAACGCACCAGTATTTCCATTATCAGTTTCTCTTTGGGGTAGAATGTCCTGCTTTCCTTGTTTTCCTGAGGAATGTATGATTCATACCTGTCATTCGATTCCGGTATTTGCCGGGCCGGCTCTTTCTGATCGGCAATAGTGGATTCTTCAGTTCCTGGCCGGGCTGTCTGGTTGTGTGATGTCCTGTTTTCTCTATCGGCCTGCTCGCCTTTGCGTTTGTTTATTTCGGCAATGAGCAGTTTTTCCTCTACCTGCAACAGCTGGCTGCATTCTTTAGTATAGACCGAGCGTACAATGGCTTCGGGAATCATGGAGATACTTCGCACAATGTCGGTTATTAGTCCGGCACGTTTGACAGGGTCATCCCCCGCATCCTCCAACAGCAGATTGGTCTTGAAGCGGATAAAGTCTACCTCGTGCGAACCGATATAGTTCTGATAATCGGTAGCATTATGCTTGCGTGCAAAACTGTCGGGGTCATCACCATCGGGCAAGAGTACGATTTTAATGTTCATTCCCTCTTCGAGCAGCATGTCAATACCACGTATTGATGCCTTTATGCCGGCCATATCTCCGTCATAAAGCACCGTAATGTTGTTCGTAAAGCGATGAATCAGGCGAATCTGCCCGGGAGTCAGTGAAGTACCCAATGAGGCCACTACATTCTCTATGCCCGATTGGTGCATGGATATCACATCGGTATATCCTTCTACAAGGAAACATCTGTCTTGTTTTACGATGGCTTGTTTGGCAAAGAATATTCCATAAAGCTCATTGCTCTTGCGATAAATTTCCGATTCGGGCGAGTTTACATATTTGGCTGTCTTGGCATCGGTTTTCAGCGCGCGTCCGCCAAATGCTACGACTTTTCCCGACAATGAGTGTACTGGAAAAACCACACGCCCCCAGAAGCGGTCGCACAGAGAACCGTCATTTTTTATGTAGCATAGGCCTGTCTTGACAAGATATTCTGCTTTATAACCTTTGCGCAAAGCTTCTTTGGCAAACGCATCGGATTGGTCAAGACAGAAACCAAGCTGGAATTTCCGGATGATATCATCACGGAATCCCCGTTGCCGGAAATAAGCCATTCCGATGGTCCGCCCGTTGATGTGGCTATAGAGTATGTTCTGAAAATAGTCACGTGCGTATTCATTGACGACAAACATGCTTTCGCGTATGCTTTGCGCTTCCTTTTCCTTATCGGTCAGCACACGTTCTTTCACTTCGATGTTGTATTTGCGTGCCAGCCATTTCAGGGCTTCGTAATACGACATTTGTTCGTGTTCCATGATGAAGTGTACCACGTTTCCGCCTTTCCCGCAACTGAAACATTTGCACAATCCTTTCGATGGCGATACACTGAACGATGGTGTCTTCTCACTATGAAACGGACACAGGCCCACATAGTTTACGCCTCTTTTGCGCAGAGTCACAAACTCTGATACAACATCCACTATCTGTGCCGCATCCATGATTTTGTCTATAGTAGCCTGGTCTATCATTTTGTATTTTTCCCTGTTAAGCGTATGCGAAGTTACGAAACTTATTCCATGCCGTGATACTTTTCAACGGTTTCTTGGATGTGGATGTCCGGTTGTTTCAGCTTGTTTAGGAACTTCGGAAGTCTATCATCCGTGAATTCGTGCGTTGTGCAATGACGGCCTGTGTGACTTTCTCCTTTACGAAATATCCCGGTTCGTGTCTGCTATGGGTGATGCCGGCACTATGCAGATATTCATACGATCGTATCACCTATTGACGTTTATTCCGTGCATGACGGAATATTCGCGTACCGGTGGATACGGCTTTCTTCCTCATAGCGTCCCTATGCGATTTCGTCAACAGTCGTTCTGCTATTTGCAGATATATGGTTTTTCTTTAAAAATCCATAGAGTCTCCCTCATTCTTTTCGTATATCGAAGCAAATAACATGGACATTCGGATGGTTTGCCGCACATGTTTCGCAACAGCTTTGTATATACTCAACCGCTACAGACGTTTCAAACCCGCTTCATGAAGTCCTTATACAGATACCACCGGGACCTGCAAAACAATCAACGTGAGTGAATTTCCTATTCCCAATTTTAAAAGCGAGCCTCTCCCCCGCTATCCCTGCGAGGCCGGCCAAGACCTGTAAGACACAACGAAAGAGTCTCGTATGTTGGGTTTATTGCTTTTTCCTTGCGGTTGTCCCCTTGTCATAAAAGCAACACTTTTTATCGGAATTCCCCCTGTATATTACAGGTTAATTACTTCAAATTATCAATAAAATAATCAGCTATTACAGAGTAAACATGCCAGCTGGTATTCCCTCCGTAAATATTGTGATTTCGGTTGGTATATACATGCATATCAAAGAATATGCCGGCCTGAACAAGCGCCTCGCTATATTCGGCGGTATTGCGGAAATGTACATTATCATCGGCCAGCCCGTGAACCAACAGGAGTTTTCCATGCAACTTGTCAACACGTTCCATTGCTGAAGAGACACGATAACCATCGGCGTTTTCTTTCGGCGTACGCATAAAACGCTCGGTATAAACCGTATCGTAATAACGCCAGCATGTAGGAGGAGCAACAGCCACTCCGACTGCGAACACCGGTGTGCCTTCACTCATAGACATCAATGTATTGTAACCTCCGAAACTCCAACCCCATATACCAATGGCCTCTTTTCTGACATAAGGTAAGGATCCCAAGTATTTGGCAGCCTCAACCTGATCATGCGACTCTTTCACACCCAGCTGCATATACGTACATTTCTCAAATTCCGCTCCTCTCCCGCCGGTTCCACGCCCGTCTACACAAACGCAGATATATCCTTTCTGAGCCATATACATTTCCCACAGACATCCATTACCTCTACATCCGTTATTCCAACTGTCGGTTACCATCTGTGAACCCGGACCGCTGTACTGATACATCACTACCGGATATTTCTTTGCAGGATCAAAGTCAGCGGGCTTCACCATCCATCCGTTCAATTCTACCCCGTCGGATGTCTTGAACGAGAAGAGTTCACGCTTTCCAAGATTCATGTCATCAAGCTTTGCCTTCAACCGGGCATTGTCAACCAATGTTTTCAAGACCTTGCCCTTGCTGTCATTCAAGGTAATAACCGGAGGGGTGTCCAGATTGCTGTAAGTATTCATAAAATAGCGAAAACCGGTACTGAAGACTGAATTGTTGGTTCCCTTACGGGTGCTCAGTTTTGTTTTGCGTCCTTTGGCATCAATCTTATAAACCGCATTACACAAAGGGCTCTCTTCATTACTCTCATAATAGAACACGTTTTCCTTTCTGTCCCATCCGATAAATGAGGTGACTTCGTATGCACCCTCGGTTACCTGACGCTGCAGATTTCCATTCAAGGAATAGAGATAAATATGGTTATAACCGTCACGCTCACTCATCAGTATAAATGAGTCATCAAAGAACCGAAGGTTTTCATAAGCTTTTTCCATGATATATTGCGGAGCCTCATCGCGAACCAGCAAACGGCATACGCATGAACGCGGATTTGCCATATACAGCTCCAGACGGTTCTGATTACGGTTTAAAGTAGCAATCACCAATCCGTCAGGGTCACCGGTAAACTTGATACGAGGAATATATCCGTCTTTGTCCAAAGGCAAATCAACCTTTCGGGTTACCCGGCTCTTGATGTCGTAAGTCATCACACTGACTTCAGAATTCACTGCACCGGCTACCGGATACTTATAGGAATAGACTCCCGGATATTCGGCGAACTGCTCATTAGAAGGCACCATACCCTTATATACCGGGAATGAGAACATGGGCACTTTTGACTCGTCAAAACGGATAAATGCAATCATCCTGCTGTCGGCACTAAAGTCATAAGCACAGTTATAACCAAACTCTTCCTCATTCACCCAATCGGGGATACCGTTTAAGACCTCATTGAACTTGCCGTCTTTGGTTACCTGTGACTCGCTATTGTCGAACAAGAGTTTTACGAGGAATATATTGTTGTCACGCACGAAAGCTATGTTGTTACCATCGGGTGAGAACATAGGTGTCTGTTGAGGGCCATTCTCAGACAACGGTTCCAGTGTATTGTTTTGTACGGAATAAATATAATATTCGGCCGTAAACGAACGACGGTATATTTTCTGCGTCTTCGTCTGAATGAGAATACGGCTTTCATCGGGTGACATGACATAGCCATCCAGCCTGTCAAGCTTGACATTACGCGCGGTGGCCACATCAAAAATGGTACCTGCCTCTTCCCCGTCCTTGAATGAATACTTCACTATACGCTTCCCGTCATCGCTGATTTGCGCATAATGTTCACCATCAAGCAAAGGATTCACACCATAAACACGCCGGGCAGCATATTTTCCCGAAACAACATCCCTGACTTCCAGCCCATCGGCTGCACGCAAATGAGACGATACGGCACAAACCAGAAACAATGCAAAAAAAATCGTTGTTTTTTTCATATAACAGGTTAATTATGATTCCAATAGTGCAAATGTAATTGTTTGAAACGGTTTTTCCACTTAAAATCGCTAATTTTGCAGACACGCTGAAAAAAATCTGTATGAAACACACCTTTTTATACAATGATTTCAACTCATTTTTTGAAAGACATTTCAAAGAGAAAGTACGGGAAATTTCTTTAAGTGCAGGGTTTTCATGCCCCAACCGTGACGGCACGGCTGGTTATGGCGGATGTACATATTGCAATAACCAGACCTTTAATCCGGAATATTGCCATACAGACAAGTCTGTCACACAACAACTGAATGAGGAGACATTGCCACGCATCAATCGAGGACATTCGTTTGAGACGGCAAAGGAAACGATAGAAAAAACAGCCAATGCTTCCATTATGACCGGTGCACATATAATACCGGGACTCCCCGGAAAAGATCATGATGAACTTATGAGACAGGCCGGAATGATATCCCAATTGCCACTGACCACACTGAAACCGCGTCAGTCACAACTCATAAAAAGAACGCCCGATGAACATCACTTTCCGATAGCGCCCGACCGGAGACTGAAAAATCATGAATTTACCGATAAAATGAAAAAAAGAATGCGGGAAAGGAATACACATCAAGGAAAATCATATCAATCAATTAATTAAAAATACAATGATTACACTAAAAGGGAAAGTACATTATGTTGGCATTAACGACCGTACGAAAACATTATTCGAAGGATTATGGCCGTTGCCTTATGGAGTCACTTACAACTCATATTTGATTGCCGATGAGAAAATAGCATTAATTGACACCGTTGATGCCAATTATTCCGGCTTGTTCATGGAAAAAATAAAAGAAATCATAGGGGAACGCCCTATTGACTATTTGGTTATCAACCATATGGAGCCGGACCATTCGGGATCTATACGCCTGTTACGCCAATTCTACCCTAATATCACACTGGTGAGCAACAAAAAAGCACTCGGCATGGTAGAAGGATTCTATGGAGCAGGAGCACAGACTCAAGCCATTGCAGAAGGAGAGAGCCTGAAATTAGGCCGTCACGCTCTGAGGTTCCATATGATTCCTATGGTACACTGGCCGGAAACAATGGTCAGCTATGACACAACCAAACACATATTGTTTTCCGGTGATGCCTTTGGATGTTTTGGAGCAATGAACGGTACTCCCATTGACAGCATGACGGATACTACCGTATATTGGAGTGAAATGGAAAGATATTATTCCAACATCGTAGGCAAATACGGATCTCCAGTACAGAAAGCATTACAGAAATTGGGAGGACTGGAACCGGAAATGATTTGTCCTGCCCACGGCCCGGTGTGGACAGGAGAAAACATTCCGAGAGTCATTGACACATATAATCGGCTGAGCCGGCATGCCGCAGAAGAAGGCGTTGTGATTGCCTATGGGTCAATGTATGGAAACACGCGGCAAATGGCAGAAATCATCGCCGAAGAACTGGCAAAAGAAGGTATCCGCAAAATTGTAATGCACGATGTATCAAGAACAAGCCATTCTTTCATTCTTGCAGACATTTTCCGCTACAAGGGATTAATACTGGGTGCTCCTACATACAATGCATCTATCTATCCGCAAATGGAAATGTTAATGAGCGAAATAGAAATGCGCGAAATAAAAAACCACTATCTGGGATATTTCGGTTCATTCAGCTGGGCATGTCACTCAACGAAGAAACTGTCTGTTTTCAGTGAAAAGGCAAGCTTTGAAACAGTCGGTGCTCCGGTTGAGATGAGACAGGGAATGAAAGAATGTACAAAAATCGCATGCCTCGAACTTGCAAGAGCAATGGCCTCCCGCTTAAAAGAAGACAGATAAGCAGACATACATACAGGAGCAAGCCCCGAAAA
>CAYUIJ010000061.1:0-15071 GCA_964444735.1 uncultured Bacteroides sp.
AGATAACAGGCGTAATTGCCAAAACACGGCAGTGCGGGAAAAAATAATAAAAAAATATCCGCCGCAAGAAAACGGTTACGGCTGGAGTATGGCACAAGAAAGTGCGGGCATCCGCAAGGAAAGCATCCCATGAAACAGGCACTCTGGCCCGTGTCCTCAAGAAGACTCATCCGCTTTTGAGGAAAGAAAGCCTGCCTCCAAGGCAAGCATCCTGATTCACTTTCCTGAAGTCCGGGCATACATCCCGTGAAACGGCATACAAAGGGGATAAGGGACAGCGAAACCGGAGGACCGCACCGTATTGCCGCCATAAGATGAAATGCAGGTATCGGAGGAAAGCGTTCCGGGTATCGGGAACCGGGCCTTGCCATCATAGGAAAAGACAGAAAAGATCCTTACTGACCCCGCGCAGGCACTTAAAGGAGAAGAGAGAGTTTCGTCTGGACCATATTGAAAATCCGCGGAATGCCGTCCCCGCGCGACATCTCGCTGAAATGTCATTTGTCATTTTCAAGGGATGAATAGCCATTTTTTCCCACAGTTACATTTATTGGCTTTGCAACGCGTAAAGGCAAAACCAAACGGACCGACTCTTCAGAGGAAATGCCAATCCTTACTTAAGGAACAACCGAAAAAGTTTTACAGCAAGTCTTACGGATGGGAGCAAGCAAAGAATCTGAATTAAAAGCCCCAATCAATAATTTGAAAAAAACACATGCAAAACAACGACATCTCAAATAGAATAAAACCATAGGTTTCTTTCAAACAATCTATAAACGAATCATTCATCAGACTTGATTGTCTTTTTTATAACTTAAAGCCCGATAGATAATATATAAAACAATCAGGCCAATTATGCCAAAAACAATATATTTAAATATATTGTTATATTCTGTCACTTTCTGCATTAACACATCAAGCGGCATCAGTCTGTGAAAATAAAATCCAACCGATACCAGAATCACATTCCATAAACCTGCACCCAATGTAGTATAGATCAAGAAAACAGATAACTTCATTTTTGCAAGTCCGGCAGGAACGGATATCAATTGGCGTATTGCAGGCAGCAATCTCCCAACAAAAGTCGAGACGGCCCCATATTTATCAAAATAGGCTTCCGCCTTTTTCACCTTCCCCACATCAAGCAAACACAAATGCCCCCACCGACTTCCTGCAAAACGATAAATTATAGGACGGCCTATAAAATAAGCCAGACAATAATTTATAATAGCGCCTATATTCGCTCCAATAGTCGCAAAAACAACTACAAGAACGACGTTCAAATCGCCTTCGGCAGCCTTATATCCTGCAGGAGTCACAACAACTTCAGACGGGAACGGTATAAAAGAACTCTCAATGGTCATCAATAATGTAATAGTCCAATAATTCAAATGATCCAAGCACCATTGAACATAAAAAGCGGCAAATCCCATGTCTTAATAAAATTAATGTTTAAAATTTAAACTTCTGATGGCAAAAACAAAAACTTACAGCTAAAAATTATATCGATGATACAATTCCTTAAGAAAAGGAATCAACTCTTGAGGTGTCATATTTTTAGGTATGTGGTTTTTAAAAGCATTTCTAATACAAAAAAAAGGAAAAGAAGTTCTAACCAATTGCCCCACATATTGAAAATAATCCTCTTCCGCTCCGTTTTCCAAACAACAACACGCCAAATATGGAATTGTCTCTTTTTTGTTTTCTTGCCGTTCTACCTTATTCAGACAGAAATATGCCATCTTATAATCCTCTATATGAAAATAAGACAAACCAATCTGCAAATAACAAACATCCTTTTCATTCACATCATTTGCATAATAATATGCTTTACCAAACATTCTTCTTGCATCATCTATTTGGCCGGTATAAAGAAAGACACTTCCATAGGCAACATACAACAAATAATCGTCAATGTGCCATTGCAAGAATATATCCAACAATTGTACAGCACGTTTAAATTGCTTCAAAAGGATATAAGAATTTATCAGATTCAGATATATCATCTGAGGAATATCTCTCATTTGAAGATTATAGTCCAATTCTCCTAAATAATAATCCGAGTCATTTTCCTGCAGATATTTACCGGCAAATAAAAACTCGGTATCGTTCAACAAAAACAGGACTCTAAGGGTATGCATCTCCCTGTCATCCGGATTATTCTGACAATAAGACTCCAGCTCAGAAATAGCAATCCGCATATTATGCTCATTACCATCAGCCATCATTGCAAAGATTTTCTTTCGGGAGACTTTCAAATTATCCGGTCTTATGGCAAGCACAAAACTATAAGCTTCTACAGCTTTTTCCCAGTCTCCTTCCTGACTGTACAAATCTCCAAGTTCTTCCCATATAACATCCGATTCAGGAGTTTCCTTTAATTGTCTTTCTAAAATAGGAATCTGAATATTCATGAATAACGAACAAATAGGAATCCGATACAATAGAAACAGGTTCTTGCACCGGACTTATCTTGAGACTCTAATTATTATTTATTATCTTACTCCATGTATCTTTCAAGGAAACGGTCCTATTGAATATCAAGTGTTCCGGTGCAGATTCCTTATCCATAGTAAAATATCCTATCCGCTGGAACTGAAAATAATCCAACGGCTTTTTAGACGCCGCATACTTCTCTACATAGCAGTTCTTCAGTATCGTCAAAGAATCAGGATTAATCATTTCCTTCATAGCCTCAAGATCTGAACAATTTTTACTTTCGCGAATGGCTGCCAATTCATCTCTCGGATTTTCAACCTTCCACAAACGATCATACAAACGCACCTCAGCAGGAACACCATGCACACAACTTACCCAATGCAATGTACCTTTAATCTTGCGGGCACTCTCCGGCATTCCACTCTTTGTATCCGGATCATACTCACAATAAATCTCTTCAATTTCATTCTCCGCGTTTTTCTTGCATCCTGTACATTTTACTATATATGCATTTTTAAGACGCACTTCTTGTCCGGGTGTCATTCTAAAGAACTTCTTAGGCGCATTTTCCATAAAATCTTCACGCTCTATCCACAACTCACGACTAAATTCAATTGTATGAGTTGGAGAGTCTTCAACTTCCGGATTATCTGTTGCTTCCATAATTTCAACCTGTCCTTCCGGATAATTGGTTATAATCAGTTTCACCGGATTGATTACCGCAGAGACACGGGTAGCCCTTGCATTTAAATCTTCACGAACCGCGCTTTCCAACAAAGCTATATCATTAAGCGCGTCATAGGTAGTATAACCTATCTTATCCACAAATTTCCGTATTGACTCCGGTGAGTATCCTCGACGACGGAAACCGCATATTGTCGGCATTCTCGGATCATCCCATCCATTTACCAATCCCTCTTTAACCAACGTAAGCAGATTACGTTTACTCATCAAGGTATAGTTCAAATTCAACTTATTGAACTCTGTCTGACGTGGACGATTATCATCCAAATCCTTGCCTTCCTTAAGCCAGTCTATAAATAAATCATACAACGGACGATGAGACACAAACTCCAAAGTACACAAAGAATGAGTAACACCTTCAAAGAAATCGCTTTGTCCATGCGCAAAGTCATACATCGGATATGCTTTCCATCTATCACCCGTACGATGATGAGGAGTTCTCACAATACGATATATAATGGGATCTCTAAAATGCATATTGGGACTTGCCATATCAATCTTGGCACGCAATACCATAGATCCTTCTTCCAGCTCACCACTGTTCATCTTCTCAAAAAGATCCAAACTTTCTTCTATCGGACGATTTCTGTATGGACTTTCTACTCCAGGCTGAGTCAGAGTCCCCCTTTGCTGACTGATTGCCTCTGCCGATTGCTCATCGATATAAGCCTTGCCTTCTTTTATCAAACGTACAGCAAAATTCCATAACTGCTGAAAATAATCAGAAGCATAATATTCATGTCCCCAATTAAAACCCAACCATCTTATATCTTCTTTAATAGCATCAACATACTCTACGTCTTCTTTTGTCGGGTTGGTATCATCAAAACGCAGATTGCAAACTCCATTGTATTTTGCCGCCACTCCAAAATCCATGCATATAGCTTTTGCATGTCCTATGTGAAGATATCCATTAGGTTCAGGCGGGAACCGGGTCTGCACTCTACCTCCATTCTTACCATCCTGCAGATCTTTCTCTATCATTTGTTCTATGAAGTTCATGCTTTTCTTTTCAACAAATTCAGATGTATTTTCAGTCATATCGTTTTGTTTTTATTCATACATAACGGCGCAAATTTAATGATTCTTTTTGGTATAGATTCGATAAATCGCTTATAGATTATAAAATTAATAAAATATTACTATAATTTATCCGCAACAGATTACAAAAAATAAAGTTAACATATTACAAGGCAAAATTATGCATTAGTAAGTTTTTTCATTTATAAAAAAATACGATCTTTATTGTCTCTATTACACAGGCTCTTTTAAGTAATATTGGCAACACGTTGAACCAGAAATAAAAACGTATTCAATACAATCCATTAGTGCCAAATATGTTTTCTAACATGAAAATATATTTGCATAATTTCAAATAAGGTTGCAACTTTGTAATGTTATCCTAAAAACAATCTTTTTACCTTAAAAAACTAATACCTATTGGAAACTTAGAAACAGGGCCTTTGAGAAAAGGCCTTGTTTTTTTTATTATTTTTACAATACTGAATGTGCCAAAAAATCCAGATCTTCCCGGCACATAAATCAATTTAAAGCTTAAAGAACCCATTTTTTCTTTTTTACTGTTATTTATATTTAATATGTTTTGAATTATTATATCAAACCGCATCTTAAAACTAAATTTGCAAGTTATTAGTAAGGTATAGATGTCAAAAGAGCGCATTCATAAATATTGGTTACTATGCTTATTCTATATTATTATAGCCAGTCAAGCATCAGCGCAGCTTTATGGAGTTGTAACCGACTCATTAACTCATGAAACACTCCCATACATATCAATATCACACAATAAAAAAGGAATAGCTATTACAGACAACAACGGTTATTACAAAATAAATATCGGCCCCGATTGCGAATCATTAACATTCTCGGCTATCGGATATAAGACAAAAACCATAAAATTGATTCCCGGGAAAACAAAAAAGTTAGATGTCAGACTGGTACCAGACAATATTCTGTTGGATGAAATGGTTATCCGCCCTAAGAAAAAAAGATATCGGAAAAAGGACAACCCGGCTGTAATCATGATGAGAAAAGTCATTGCCGCCAAAAAGAAAAACCATTTAAAAAATAATGATTTTTACCGATATAACAAATATGAGAAACTGACAATTGCATTAGATGACATAAATCCTGTATCACTAGAAAAAGGAATCTTCAAAAAAATGCCTTTTTTGATAAACCAATTGGAAGTAAATGAAACGGACAACAAACTTATTTTACCCCTTTCAGTAAAAGAAATATCTTCTGAGGTGTTATATCGAAAAAAACCGGAAAAAGAAAAAACAATAGTAAACGGTATACGTTCTACCGGTATAGACAATCTGCTTCATTTGGGAGATATGATTGACGAGGTCTTGCAAGATGTTTTCTCCGAAGTAGATATCTATGACAACAGCATTTATCTATTACGAAAAAAATTTGTGAGCCCTATTGCAGACGGAGCCATTTCCTTTTATCGATATTATATCATGGATACTGTCTGTGTTGAAAAAGAAAAATGCTTTCATCTCACATTTGTTCCACAAAACTCACAAGACTTTGGTTTTACAGGACATCTTTATGTGCTGGCAGACTCTTCATACACTGTACGGCGTTGCATAATGAACTTGCCCAAACATACCGGAGTCAACTTTGTGGAGAACTTCTCATTAACGCAAGATTATCAAAGACTGCCTAATGGGGAATGGGGATTAATCATTGATGACATGTCAACTGGCATTTATCCTGTAAAGGCCCTGCAAGGAACTGTAGTGCGCAGAATAACCCGCTATTCGGATTTTTCATTTGCGCCTATATCCGATTCGGACTTTGGCAATGCCAGAAAAGAAGAATTGCGTGCTGATGCCTACATGCAAAAAGAAAATTTTTGGAACAAAGTCCGATCTGTACCTTTAACCTCAAAAGAAGCCAATATGGATAATTTTGTTGAGAGCATAGAAAAAACATCAGAAGCCAAATACGTAATATGGCTTTTACGCTTATTCGCCGAAAATTATATAGAAACAGGAACAAAGGAAAATTCAAGCAAAATCGATGTCGGTCCATTAAGCACTCTCATATCATCCAACTACATAGATGGTATAAGGTTACGCATGGGAGGAACCACTACAGCCAATTTCAACCCTCATCTGTTTTTCAAAGGATATTATGCCTATGGTTTCAAAGATCATAAATCTAAATATATGGGTGAAATGGAATACTCTTTTGAAAAAAAGGCCTACATGCCTTTTGAATTTCCCCGTCATTCCATAGCCGTCACTTACCAATCAGATGTAATGTCACCGCTTGATAAATTTCTGACGATGGATAAAGACAATCTTTTTGGTTCTTTCAAAACAACAAAGGTAGACCAAATGATGTATTTCAAGAAACTCGTATTGAAATATGAATACGAGTCATTCAGCGGATTCTCAACAAAACTTGAGTTCCGAAAAAATCAGGAAAGACCTGCCGGAAAATTGCAATATATCAAAAATGACGGTAACGAATATCCTACATTCATAAACAAACTGAATACGACAGAAGCCGCGCTGACATTACGATATGCCCCTCATGAAACATATATCAATACCAAACAATCGCGACATCCCGTCAACAGGAACGCACCTGTATTTACATTGGGATACACGGTAGGAATAAAGGGATTATGGGGAGGCGGCTACAACTATAATCTCACCGAAGCCTCCATATTTAAACGTCTATGGCTTTCGTCATGGGGTAAAATGGATGTTACGCTAAAAGCCGGCGCGCAATGGAATAAAGTTCCATTTCCCCTCCTGTTAATGCCACCTGCAAACAGCTCGTATTTCCTGCAACAAGGAAGTTTCAACATGCTGACAAACATGGAGTTCATGAATGACCGATATGTCTCGCTCGACATAGATTATGACATGAACGGCAAGCTTTTTAACCGAATCCCATTTCTAAGAAGACTTAAATGGCGGGAACATTTTGGGTTCAAGACTCTCTACGGACAACTTACAAATAAAAACAATCCTTCTCTGCATCAAGATGGCGAGCTCTTTCTGTTCCCCACGCATGATGGAGAGTTGTCAAGTTTTATAATGGACAAAGACAACCCCTATATGGAATTGTTAGTAGGAGTACATAATATTTTCAAAATATTGCAAATTGATTATGTGCGCCGTTTAAACTATCTAAACCACCCAGATATAAAAAAACACGGTATAAGAATTGCTTTGAAGCTGACTTTTTAATGAGATATAAAGACACATATTATGATACAACCTTTGGCAGAAAGATTACGTCCCAAGAATCTTGATGAATATATCGGTCAGAAGCATTTAATGGGACCTGGAGCAACTCTACGCAGAATGATAGACTCTGGACGAATATCTTCTTTCATATTATGGGGGCCTCCCGGTGTGGGAAAAACGACACTGGCTCAAATTATTGCCAACAAGTTGGAAACCCCGTTTTATACCCTGAGCGCCGTCACATCAGGGGTAAAAGATGTGCGCGATATCATTGACAAAGCCAAGAACGGACGCTTTTTCTCACAAGCCAGCCCGATTTTGTTCATTGACGAAATACACCGATTCAGCAAATCACAACAAGATTCATTGTTGGGAGCTGTAGAAACAGGTATTATTACCCTGATTGGAGCGACAACAGAAAATCCATCTTTTGAAGTTATCAGGCCTCTGCTTTCACGATGTCAACTATATATTTTAAAACCCCTCGAAAAAGACGATCTTTTAGAATTGCTGCATCGTGCGATAAGTCAAGACATAGAACTGTCAAAACGATCTATCGAGCTAAAAGAAACAAATGCCATATTGCGCTACTCAGGAGGAGATGCACGCAAACTGCTTAATATCCTGGAATTGCTTGTAGAAGCCGATGCCGACAAAAATATTACCATCACAGATGAGAAAGTTGTAGAACGTTTGCAACAAAGCCCTCTGGCATACGACAAAGAGGGCGAAATGCACTATGATATTATTTCGGCTTACATAAAGTCTATCAGAGGAAGTGACCCGGATGGAGCCTTATATTGGCTCGCACGTATGATTGAAGGAGGAGAAGACCCCGCTTTCATTGCACGCAGACTGCTCATATCCGCAGCAGAAGATATAGGATTGGCAAACCCCAATGCCCTCCTCCTCGCAAATGCAGCTTATGAGGCCGTCATGAAAATAGGATGGCCTGAAGGACGTATACCTTTAGCCGAAGTTACAATTTATCTAGCAACAAGTCCCAAAAGTAATTCTGCCAATGAAGGTATCAACAAAGCCATAGAATTGGCTCATAACACCGGGAACTTACCTGTTCCACTACATCTGCGCAATGCCCCCACCAAACTAATGAAACAACTAGGATACGGCAAAGATTATAAATATGCCCATAATTACGAAGGCAATTTCGTCAGACAGCAATTTTTACCCGATGAATTACAATATACACGTATATGGGAGCCACAAAACAACAATACTGAATCAAAATTAAAAGAACGTATGGATGTTTTATGGGGAGACAAATACAAAATAAATAAATAAATAAATTAAAAGTAAATACAAATATTATAATCATTATAATCGCTAAAAACGGAACGTATAATTTTTCACTACTGTTTTTTCCTCTCTCTCCTCCCCCCCCCTCATCCAAGTAAAACATTTAATCACTTCAAGCGGTAATTGAATGCTGCCTGAACATCTGTAAAAAAAGTGTAAAAAATGCTTCAGGCAGCGGTATCCGAAATCATGGAAAAGAATCATCGGCATGACAATCTCAGCCTTCGGCTTCGTTGAATCACGGTGCACTTACACTTTCCGTTGCCCTCATCGTGTATTTTTTCCATCCGTATATCAAAAAAACTACAGAAACCATCTGCCATACAGAATAATTTTATAACTTTGTCTTCCACGGGCATGGCAAATCTTGTTTGTAATACTACTTCGTAATTGAATACCATAAAGTTACGACAATTTTCGCCAGTCGCCGAATTTACAGACATTTATACTCACTTAAAATTAATATGCGAATATGGCAAATTTATTAGATGAAGTAACCGGTACTGTTAACGACAATGGTCGTGACGTACATGTAATTGACCGTCAGTTGCCCGTTGAAATCGGCTTCGGCTCAACGGTTTTTGAAATTGCACTCTGGGTGACTATCCCCATATTGGTATTGTCGTATGTACTCCTCATGGGTGATGCGCTGGAAAATCCCTTATTAACAGGAGCAGCCGGTTGTTTGGCCGGTATCTTACCCGGAGTAATTTTCATCTTTATGAAGATTTCGGCCCACAACTACTTCCAGCAACTTGAACAGCATATTCAAGCCGAAGCTTCGAATATCGACAACTTCTTGGAGCAACGTGTGCAGATCCTACAGAATGTGGTGGGACTTGTAGAACGTGCCATTGATTTGGATAAGGACGTGATGAAAGCCGTGGCTGCGCTTCGTGGTGGTGGCATCAATGCCGAAAATCGCAACGAAAAGAGCCAGCAGATTAATTCTGTATGCGCTCGTCTGTTCCCTCAGGTAGAAGCTTATCCGGAATTAAAGGCACACAATGCCATTGCTGATGCTATGCAGCAAAATAATTACCTGCAACGTGAAATCACTGCGGCACGCACTGTTTATAACAGCCGCGTGACACAATGGAACACGGATATTTTTGCCTGGCCAACCAAAATGATTGTGGCTGCCCGTCAAGGCTATACCACACGTATTCCTTTTACGGCTTCAGCAGAAACACGCGAAATGGCCAGAAGTAAGTTTTTCTAAGTAGGAAGCAATGCTGGAAGACATCTACGATCCACTGACAGAGTACGTCAATGTGTTTCGTGACCGCTTTAAGGTTGTTACAGAAGAAACTTTTGCAGAATTGGCCGCGGAAGCGAACGTGGACGTTAAGGCGAATCATGAGACTTGCCGTCAGATATATGCAACCGAAGATGCTTTGTCTTCGGTAAAAACGCGTTATAGCCAGTGGACAGCTTTGCGTGTGCTATTGTGGCTGGGAGTAGTGGCCGCCATCATTGCTGTCTATACTTCATACCAAGAGCTGGAATCCTGGTTTTTGGCAGCTATTGTCATTGCCGCTCTGCTTGCTGTTGTATTTCTATTAATAAAAGTACATCCTCGTTTGAAAGCATTGAAGACGGAACGAGACAGCTTAGCGGAAACCATGGAACAACTAAAGGAAGAAGCATGGAAACAGATGACACCCCTAAATCAACTGTATGATTGGGATGTGCTTACTCGTATGATGTCTAAGACTGTTCCACGCTTAGAGTTCGACCCTTATTTCACCACGCAACGATTGGCTGACTTGAAAATGGTCTATAATTGGGACGATTCTTTCAATGCCGATCGTTCTGTTATTTATTCTCATTCAGGCCTTATCAACGGTAATCCTTTTGTGATATGCCGGACAAGAAAGATGGAAATGGGTTCCAAGACATACTATGGAACGAAAACTATAACTTGGACAGAGCGTGAGCGTGGTGCAGACGGAAAGTATCATACCGTTCACCGTTCAGAGGTGCTGACAGCCAGTGTGACAGCCCCTTACCCCGAGTATTTTGAGAAGACCCGCTTAATCTATGGCAATACGGCTGCTCCTGATCTGATATTCTACCGTAAACAGAGCGGTTTGGCCGGCAAGGAAGACACTTTAATGTTCAAATGGAAGAAATACTCTCTTCGTAAGAAAGCACGCAATCTGACAAATGCCGACTTTGCAATGATGACAAACAAGGAGTTTGAAGTGGCATTCAACACAAGCAATCGTAATAACAACCAACAATTCGCGCTTCTGTTTACGCCGCTTGCACAAGAGAGTATGCTTAAATTGTTAAAAGACTACGAATACGGCTATGGTGATGATTTTGATTTCGATAAGTATAAAATGATAAATATGATTATACCGAATCACATGCAGGAGATAAATCTTGATATGAATCCCGACCAATATCGCCACTTTGATTATAATAAAGCGAAAGCTGATTTCTCTGCCATCAATGCTCAATATTTCCGGGCCATCTACTTTGCTTTGGCACCACTGCTCTGCGTGCCAATGTACCAGCAGATACGCCCGCAGCACGACATTTACGGACATGATATGCAGCGGCACAGTGCATTTTGGGAACATGAGGCATTAGCCAACTTTTGGGGGCAAGATCATTTCAAGCATCCAAGCTGCGTGACAAATTGTATTCTCAAAACAAAGCAAACGAAAGGTGACGGTGATAATTCCACTATCACTGTGTATGCCCATGGCTATCGTTCCGTTCAAAGATTAACCTATATCAGTAAGTGGGGTGGCGATGGACGTTCACATCGTGTACCGGTCTACTGGGATGAGTATTTATCTGTTACAGGTGAGGGCAACATATATATGAAAGAAGACAATGACTCTCAAGATGCTTCAACAACTCAGCGTCAACGCTTGAATCATATAAATAATGTGCTTGATAAGGCAAATCTCAACTTGTACAGAAGGCACATTGCTTCAAAAGTGTAATGTAATAATTATTATTAACGAGATCCGATATGGATCAAAGCATATTCAGCGGCCCATCATTGATAAGGAAGACATCAATGACGGGTATTTTCTCAAAGAGGCGGCAAGCGGCAATGGCAGAAAGCGCATGGGCAATATACGAAACACACTTGTGATTACCTGTACTTCTTACGGATTCACGAAAAACTTAACTTTTCAATCGGTCTTACAGATGATCCGATAATTGCAGGAAAATATTAAAGATAACCCGTCTCCAACCGATTCCTATAACATGCCAACAGGAATATATGCATAAGTTCTGAACAAAAAGTAGTACGCTTTGAATTTTTGTGTACCTTTGTCTGCATAAATACTAAACTTATGGAAATAGAAGCACAGGTCATTTTTAATAAAAACACAGTAGAATTTGTCACGGTAGCCGTTGAGTATTGTGACTTTATTGAACGGGCAGGCAGAATGACCCGTTGTAATTTTACAGATGCAATCCTGAAAATCTTACCCCTTTTATATTTGAAGGCTTCCATGCTTCCTCAATGTGAGCAATTAGGAATAGTCGCCCCTGAAAGTTTTGTGACAGAAGAAGAATATGAAATGATAAGAATGACGGTAGCAGGTGTCTTAAGAAATAAAGATGATTATTTAGATGTTTTCATAGAAGATATGCGCTATAGCGAAATGCCAATTAGAAAAACAATATCTGAAGATTTGGCAGATATATATCAGGATATTAAAAATTTTGTAAGTGTATACCGTCTGGGATTTGATGAAACAATGCATGACGCACTAGCCATATGTGAAGAAAATTTTGCTTTATATTGGGGACAGACACTTGTAAATACCATGCGTGCCTTGCATGAGATAAAATACAATCAGATGGATGATGAACAAGAGGAATGGGATGAACAATGAAAATTATTAAAGAGGCATTAGAAAAGTCAGGAATTTCCGATTTGCCAAGAGTTGTGTTTCAAGGTAAAATTATTTGCATACAGACTGGTACCGAAGCCGATAAAGCTGTTGAATATCTGTTTACGCAGCAAAGAGTGGGAGTTGATACGGAAACGCGTCCTTCTTTTGTTAGCAGAAAAACCTATAAAGTTGCGTTGATACAAATATCTACGTTAGATGTATGCTTCTTGTTCCGATTGAATTATATAGGATTTTCGGAGTCGTTAAAACGCTTTCTGGAAGATAGAAAAGTAGAAAAGATAGGTCTTTCTTTGAAAGATGATTTTGGTGCTTTGCACCGAAGAGGAGATTTTACACCAGGAAAGTTTATTGAATTGCAGAATTATGTACATTCTTTTGGCATAAAAGATCAAAGCCTGCAAAAAATATATGCAAATCTGTTTAAGCAAAAAATATCCAAATCGCAAAGGCTGACCAATTGGGAAGCGGAAACCTTGAATAATAGTCAGAAGCTATATGCCGCAACAGACGCATGGGCATGTTTGATGATTTATAACTACTTAGAGCTATTGAAGAAAACAGGCGAGTATGTGATAGAAAGACAATAGATAAAATAGAAGCCGAATCACATATTATGGATATGAGTTACAAAAAAGTATTTCTGAAGCCTGGTAAGGAAGAATCGCTCAAACGCTTTCATCCTTGGATATTTTCCAGAGCTATTCACCATGTAGAAGAAGAGCCAGAAGAAGGAGAAACCGTAAAAGTCTATACTTCCAACAGAGAATTTATTGCTGTCGGTCATTTCCAGACTGGAAGTATAGCCGTACGCGTTCTTTCTTTTCGTGATGAACCGATAGATTATGATTTCTGGAAGCGGAAACTTGAAATAGCATATAAAATACGGAAAAGTACCGGAATTGCCGGCAAGCTTCAAAATAATACATTTCGTTTGATACATGGGGAAGGCGATAATTTACCAGGATTGGTCATTGATATTTATGCCCGTACTGCAGTTATGCAAGCTCACTCAGCAGGAATTCACGAATGCAGAATGCAAATAGCAAAGGCTTTGGCTGAGGTGATGTGTGGTGTAATAGATAATATCTATTATAAATCAGAAACAACATTACCCTATAAAGCGGGGTTGAAAACTGAAAACGGTTATATCAAAGGCGGCAATACTGATAATATAGCATTGGAAAATGGTTTGAAGTTTCATGTAGACTGGCTGAAAGGACAGAAGACTGGTTTTTTCGTGGACCAACGGGAAAGCAGAGCTTTGCTGGAACGGTATGCCAAAGGTAAAAATGTCCTGAATATGTTCTGTTATACTGGTGGATTTTCTTTTTATGCCATGCGTGGTGGAGCCAACCTGGTCCATTCTGTAGATAGTTCGACCAAGGCGATTGATCTTACAAATGATAATGTGGATCTTAATTTTCCGGGTGATTCTCGTCATAAGGCTTTTGTAGAAGATGCTTTTAAATTCCTTGATCGCATGGGTGACCAGTATGATTTGATCATACTTGATCCGCCCGCTTTTGCCAAACATAAAGATGCTTTACGCAATGCTTTGCAGGGATATCGTAAATTGAACGCAAAAGCTTTGGAAAAGATACGTCCGGGAGGAATATTGTTCACATTTTCTTGTTCTCAGGTTGTAACGAAGGATAATTTCCGTACGGCTGTATTTACGGCGGCCGCCATGTCGGGCAGAAGTGTGCGTATCTTACATCAGTTGACGCAACCGGCCGATCATCCGGTAAATATATATCATCCGGAAGGAGAGTATCTGAAAGGATTAGTCCTTTATGTAGAATAAGTAAACAGGATATATTAAGTATGCATCCGATGTAAGTGAAAAATTGGACGCCTTGTTTATAAAAAGAAGCAGCCATTCATTCCCTTGAAAATGACATTTCAGCGAGATGTTGCCCGGAAACGGCATTCCGCGGATTTTTTCAATACGATTCAGACGAGACTCTCTCATGGCTTTTTCGAAGCCGTATGCAGCAGCTGCAGGGAAGTACGTTTACGGCATCCCAAAACGCCCTTTGCCGTACCATCTGTGAGACGGAATCTGCCGGGAGTGCACTGCCCGAAGGAAGTCACCGCATTGCTTACGGAATGAAGACAAGGGACAGCCTTGCATTTTGATACCGGATATGACGACAAGGATGACGGGATAAGGGAACATGGAACGACTCCTGTCATATATGCGAGAAAGGACACAGGAGCCATCCACTGACAAAGACTCAAAAGGCCTGCAACAGAAAAAATCCCGAAGTCCGCAGCCGTGCAGGGCTTATTTCCGGTTTCATGGAGCAGGGCATGAGCGGTCTGTCTGTCCAGGCGGTTGGAATAATCCGGGCGAAAGCCATATCATTTTATAATCTTGTTTACAATATTGCCCGTTTCTGTCAGCATGCCCGCCGCCATACCCGGATAATGAACCGCT
>CAYUIJ010000062.1:0-14725 GCA_964444735.1 uncultured Bacteroides sp.
TAGATTAAATTACTGAATATCTGTAAATAAAATGTTTTTAAGGAGTGACTATGTAAGACTTTTCTAAAATGAAAATGAACAAGGGCGGACAACCTCACCAATTATCCGCCCTCACATATATTCGACAAGTATTATCTGTTAAAGAATAGTCTTTACAGTTTCCAGCATCCCCTTTTCCTGAATAGAGCGGAGGAAGCCAACTACCATACCGGTCAAGCCCGGAATAAGGTTAAGGTCTTCATTCCAGATTGATTTGGCGGCCAAAACTCCTTCAGCAACCCTGCGAATATCACCGGTAGCCCAAAGATCTTTCAACAACTGCATGATTTCAGGAGCATCGTCAGGAACGATTTCCGCTCCGTCAGCACGTCTGCCACCTTTGTAGTAAGTGATAATTGCAGCCAAGCCAAGAACAAGTCCCTCAGGAAGTCTGCCCTTACGTTGCAAGTAAGTCTTCATGCCCGGAAGGTCACGGGTTTCAAATTTCGGGAATGAGTTAAGCATGATAGAAGTGACCTGATGATCAACAAACGGATTGTTGAAACGTTCCAAAACGTCTTTTGCAAATTGCTGCAATTCTTCTTTCGGCAAGTTCAAGGTTTCCATCAACTCATGGAACATTACCTTATCAATGTATTTGCCTATGACCGGATGCTGACAAGCGTCACGTACGATATTGACACCAGAGAGGTAAGCAACTGGTGACAATACTGTGTGAGGACCGTTCAAGAGACAAACTTTTCTTTCGTGATAAGGAGCTTCCGACGGTACAAACAATACGTTCAAACCTGCTTTGTCCGCAGGGAATTCCTTTGCAATTTCCTGAGGAGCTTCAATTACCCACAGGTGGAAAATCTCCGCTTGGACAACCATGTTATCATCATACTGTAATTTTTCTTTGATTGCATCAATATCTTTGCGCGGGAATCCCGGAACGATACGGTCAACCAATGTGGCATATACACCGCACGCCTCTTCAAACCATGTTTTGAATTCAGTGCCCAGATTCCAAAGGTCAATATACTGATATATGCATTCTTTCAGTTTGTGACCATTCAAGAAAATCAGCTCACAAGGGAAAATTATCAAACCTTTGCTCTTATCGCCATTGAATGTTTTGAAACGGTGATACAACAACTGGGTCAATTTTCCGGGATAAGATGAAGCGGGAGCATCTTCAAGCTTGCAAGAAGGATCAAACGCAATACCTGCCTCAGTCGTATTCGAGATAACGAAACGCATTTCGGGCTGCTCTGCCAGTTTCATAAACTCAGCATTCTGAGAATACGGATTCAAAGCCCGGCTGATAACATCAATTCTGGTCAGGCTGTTAACAGTCTGACCTCTGTCAAGGCCTTGCAGGTTAACATGATACAAACAATCTTGTCTGTTCAACATGTCTGCCATACCTTTTTCAATAGGCTGAACAACAACGACACTGCTATTGAAATCGGTCTTCTCATTCATGTTGTAAATAATCCAGTCTGCAAAAGCACGAAGGAAGTTACCTTCACCAAACTGAATAATCCTTTCAGGACGCTGAGCCTTAGCGGCTGTTTCTTTGTTTAACGGTTTCATAATATATGATTATTTATAAATAAGTAAATTACAAATTCTTATATGATTCTACATAATAATCAAAGATCTTCCTTGATTATAACATCAACCGGCATACAACAGAGAGAAACAAGCCCTCTCTTGAATACATCCGGCAACAAAACACCCGCAATCATTTTCCTTTTCATTTTTTCATTCATAGTAAATTATTCATTTCAAGGTACCTGTTTTCCGAAAGCAAGAAAATCATTAAATTTTACTACAAATATACAAACTTATTATGCGATGACAAATAAAATATCTATTTTCGTATCCGATAACGGTTAATAAAGTTAAACAGATGTTCTATAACATGTGTTTAATAAAAAATACAAAAATTATTCAATCAGTATACACATTAAGTTCTAAGTATTATGAAAAAATTTATGGATGAAAACTTCTTGTTGCAAACAGAAACCGCACAGAAGCTATATCACGGACACGCAGCCAAAATGCCTATTATTGATTATCACTGCCATCTGATACCTAAAATGGTAGCAGACGATTATCAATTTAAATCAATCACCGAAATATGGCTGGGAGGCGACCATTATAAATGGCGTGCAATGCGTTCAAACGGTGTAGATGAGCGCTATTGCACAGGTAAAGACACTACAGACTGGGAAAAATTTGAAAAATGGGCAGAAACAGTGCCTTATACATTCCGTAACCCTCTTTATCACTGGACTCATCTTGAGCTGAAAACAGCTTTCGGAATTGACAAGATCCTGAATCCTAAAACAGCCCGTGAAATCTTTGATGAATGTAACGAGAAACTTCAGAAACCGGAAATGTCTGCACGTAACCTGATGCGCAGATATCATGTAGAAACTGTTTGTACCACCGATGATCCTGTTGATTCTTTGGAATACCATATCCAGACCCGTGAGAGCGGGTTCGAAATCAAGATGTTGCCCACATGGCGTCCGGACAAGGCAATGGCTGTGGAAGTTCCGTCTGAATTCCGTGCTTATATCGAAAAGCTTTCAGAAGCAAGCGGTGTGAAGATTTCAAAATACCATGATGTTATTGACGCTCTTCGCAAACGTCACGAATTTTTCGCAAAACAAGGCTGCCGCTTATCTGACCACGGCATTGAAGAGTTTTATGCTGAAGACTATACCCGGGCTGAAATTGAAGCGGTATTCAATAAGGTATACGGTGGCACTGAACTGACTAAAGAAGAAATTTTGAAATACAAGTCGGCCATGCTGACTGAATTTGCCATTATGGATTATGAAACCGGATGGACCCAGCAGTTCCACTACGGTGCCATCCGTAACAACAATACCAAAATGTTCAAGTTGTTAGGCCCGGATACCGGTTTTGATTCAATCGGAGAATTCACAACAGCCAAAGCAATGGCTAAATTCCTTGACAAACTGAACACTCAGGGCAAACTGACAAAAACTATTCTGTATAATCTGAATCCATGCGCAAATGAAGTAATTGCTACGATGCTTGGCAATTTCCAGGACGGTTCTGTTCCGGGAAAGATCCAGTTCGGCTCAGGATGGTGGTTCCTTGATCAGAAAGACGGCATGGAAAAACAAATGAACGCACTTTCATTGCTTGGCTTGCTGAGTC
This sequence comes from uncultured Bacteroides sp., assembly GCA_964444735.1. Lineage (GTDB taxonomy): Bacteria > Bacteroidota > Bacteroidia > Bacteroidales > Bacteroidaceae > Phocaeicola_A. The sequence goes on from CAYUIJ010000062.1 coordinate 3,184, forward strand.
GCTTTGTCGGCATGCTTACCGACTCACGATCATTCCTTTCTTATCCGCGTCATGAATACTTCCGCCGTACATTGTGTAACCTGTTAGGCAACGATGTTGAAAACGGTGAAATCCCATTCGAAGAGATGGAGCGTATAAACCAGATGGTAGAGGATATCTGCTACAACAATGCCAAGAAATTCTTCAACTTCTAATTAAGGAGAAAAACAACTTACATTTTATAAAAGAGGATGCCCTTCACGACATCCTCTTTTATGTTATAAGATGTTATTTTAAAACTGTGAGAAATCCTATTTCTCATTCTCTTTCATATTCCGCATAAAGAAATAATCTATCTTTGTATGAGTCTACGATGACCAAATAAAAAGCCAAAAGATGAAACATATCATATTAATAACCGGAGGGCAGCGTTCCGGTAAAAGCGCATTTGCCGAGAAAATGGCTTTGGCAATGGCTGAAAATCCCGTTTATATGGCTACGGCACATATCTGGGATGAAGAATTCAGACAAAGAGTACTCCGGCATCGGCAAAACCGAAGAGAACGATGGCAAGACATTGAAGAAGAGAGGCAACTTGGGAACCATCCGGTAGAAGGAAGAGTAGTGGTAATCGATTGTGTGACACTGTGGTGTACAAACTTTTTTTCCGATGCCAATTCGGATGCGGGCCAAGCGTTTGAATGCATGAAAAAAGAATTCGACCGTTTTACCGAACAAGAGGCGACTTTTATTTTTGTCACTAATGAAATAGGACTTGGAGGAGTCTCTGAAAATAAAATGCAAAGACGCTTCACGGATTTACAAGGATGGACAAACCAATATATTGCTTCAAAAGCAGACGAAGTGTTTTTTATGATAAGCGGAATTTCATGGAAAATAAAATAACCATACTATGAGAAAATTCAACATACAAGCGCCTGATAAAAGAATATGTCCGGCACTGATCGGCAAAATCAATGATTTAACCAAACCTGAAGGCGCTTTGGGACGGCTGGAAGAACTTGCCGTACAGGTAGGAATGATTCAACAAACGCTCTCTCCTTCCCTGTCACATCCATGTAATGTACTCTTTGGAGCAGACCACGGCGTAGTTGAAGAGAATGTCAGTGTATCGCCAAAAGAAGTCACATGGCAGCAAATGTTGCATTTTACAGGCGAGAAAAAAGCCGGGGTAAATTTCTTATGCCGGCAGCATGGCTTTGAGCTTAAGGTTGTGGATGCCGGTGTAGACTATGACTTTCCGAAATCATGCGGAGTCATTGACATGAAAGTCAGAAAAGGTACCCGAAACTATCTGCATGAAGCTGCCATGACGCATGAGGAAATGAACCTATGCATAGAACGCGGATCTGAAATAGTGCGCCAATGCCACAACGAAGGCTGTAACATTATCAGTTTTGGAGAAATGGGTATAGCCAATACTTCGGCATCGTCACTTTGGATGCATGCATTTACACAAATCCCGCTCATGCAATGCATTGGTGCAGGAAGCGGACTGAATTCCAAAGGAACAGAGCGCAAATATGAGATATTGAATCAGTCATGGAAAAACTATAAAGGGGATTATTCTGCCACCGACATTATCCGGTATTTTGGAGGTTATGAAATGGCAATGGCTGTAGGAGGAATGCTTCAGGCCGCGGAACTGCATATGACAATTCTGGTTGACGGCTTTATCATGACCAACTGTATGCTGGCCGCGTCAAAACTTTACACAGATATTATTCCATACGCCATTTTCTGTCATCAGGGAGATGAGGCCGGACATAAAACGGTGCTTGACTATATGCACGCACGCCCGTTGCTTCAACTTGGATTGCGGCTGGGAGAAGGAACCGGTGCCATTTGCGCATATCCCATCGTTGATTCCGCAATAAGAATGATAAACGAAATGAATACATTCGGGAATGCGTCCATTACCAAATATTTTTAATATGGACCGTATTCTGGCTGCCTTCATGTTTTTTACCCGTCTTCCATTTTGGCGGATAAAGCAAGTTCCTGCGGAGTGTTTCAAACACGTAGCCGGTTATTGGCCATTTACCGGATGGCTTACCGGAGGCATAATGGCACTGGCATATTATCTGGCATCAATGGCATTGCCCTTGGAAATGGCGGTCATTGCAGCTTTTATCAGCAGACTGCTGGTTACCGGGGCACTACATGAAGATGGAATGGCCGACTTCTGCGATGGTTTTGGAGGAGGCAGAGAACGCTCGCAGATTCTGACTATCATGAAAGACTCGCATATTGGAAGTTACGGAGTGATTGGACTTATATGCTACTTCTTGTCAATGTATGTACTGACAAGCAGTCTGCCTTTCAGAATAACTTGCATTGCATTGATAGCCGGTGACGCATGGAGCAAATTTGTGGCCTCATGCATCATTAATTTTCTTCCTTATGCCAGAAAAGAAGAAGAAAGTAAAGCCCGCACCGTATATGAACGTATGCGCTTTCATGAATTCCTTCTGTCTATGATTGGAGGATGTTTCTGGATAATTCTCCTGATGCCTGTCAATTATTGGATTTCCTGCCTGTTGCCCGTACTTGCATTTTTTATTCTGATCGGATTTATGAAGAAGAGGCTTCAGGGATATACAGGAGACTGTTGCGGAGCTACCTTCCTTATTTGCGAACTGGCTTTTTACATCGGATTGCATATTGCAATTTTCCAAATCCCGATTCTATGAAAGTAACGTTTATACGCCATACTGCTGTTGATGTACCCCGCGGTACCTGTTACGGACAAAGTGATGTCCCTCTGCGTGATACGTTTAAAGAGGAGGCGAAGATTGTAAGAGACAGACTAAGGGAAAGAAACTTCGATAAAGTATATACCAGCCCGCTCACCAGATGTGTACGACTGGCCGAATACTGCGGCTACGCTAATGCCGGACGCGACAAACGCATTATGGAATTAAATTTTGGAGACTGGGAAATGCAATTGTTTGATGAGATAAAAGATCCCAATCTGCAAGCGTGGTATGATGATTGCCTGCATGTGCGTGCCACTAATGGAGAATCTTTTCATGACCAGCTGGCGCGCGTGTCAGATTTTTTAGACGGACTGCGGTGCAAGCCTTACAGTCATGTTGCAGTATTCACGCATGGAGGAGTACTTGTTTGCGCTGAACTCTATATTGGAAAAATCAAGGAAGAAGAGGCTTTTGATTTCCTCTTTCCTTATGGAAGCGAATTAACTGTTGAGTTGTAAATTGACAGGATCCCGCATACGGTATGCCGGATGCCGGGTTACTCCGTTTGTCATTTGAATAATTTTCCGCATTTATTCTTTCACTGTCTTTACTATTTTATCGGGATGTCTGGTTATGAAATCTTTCCATCCGCTATAAGATTTAGCCGTATCCGGATGTCCCATTTGAAGATAATGACAATAAGCGGCGGCTAATCCGTCAGTAGCATCAAGAAACGGGAGCATGGATTCTGAAGGAATCTCCAGTATACGCTTCAACATATATGCGACCTGTTCCTTGCTTGCCTGTCCGTTACCAGTCAGTGCCATTTTTATTTTCAAGGGAGCATATTCGGTTATAGGCATATCATGATGCAGCGCAGCGGCCATAGCCACCCCTTGTGCGCGCCCCAGTTTCAGCACGGATTGCACGTTCTTTCCGAAAAATGGAGCCTCTATGGCCAGCTCATCCGGCATATAGGCCTCAATTATTCCTGTAACACGCTCAAAAATACGATGCAGTTTAAGATAATGATTCTCGTATTTGCGCAAATCAATAACCCCTAATGCCATCAGTTGAGGCTTTACACCTGTGACTTTCAAAACCCCATACCCCATGATGGTAGTTCCCGGGTCAATGCCCAGTATAATTTTTTCCTTTACCGGCTGTATCACCCAATTACCTCCATTAAGACAGGAAAACCTGTAATCTTGTTTTTAAAAAGTTTCTGTAATCCGTCATTCAATTTCATACCTTGCCTATATGCCATTGATGTAACTCTGCAGATTCTTCACCCCCCGCCTCAAGGAAAAGCACTCCGTTCACTGCCTTATGAATCAGAAGACACAGTAAACGGGAAAATTTCAATCCCCGTTGTTCAAAACACGGAAAAATACGGCACTCATGTATCCGAATAACAAAATTACGGCCATTATCAACGCCCCGTCTGATAAGTTATATATGCCGGCATATCATCCGCTGTTTTTTTATTATCTCCGCAAAAGTATGAAACATCAGCAATCAAGCGTAAATCAATACAGAAGCACCGGCTTACGCTTGCCTGCATCTGACAAAACCGTATTCAATCAGAACTGTACCAGCACACGGAATACCTTAGCCGGTGCGGCGGCCCATTCTTTCATCGCTTTCAATGCGGTTTCCGGAGTAGCCACGCGGCTAATCAATTTCTCAGTCGGACAAATTCCCTGTTTCATATAGCGAATTACGGCACGGAAATCTTCAGGCAAAGCATTGCGAGATCCGCGGATATCAAGCTCTTTCTGAACAAAATATTTTGTCTGGAATGCTGTTTCCGATTTCGCATAGCCAATACATACCACACGACCGGTAAAGGCAACTTCATTAACGGCCATGACATAAGTTACCGGGCTTCCTACTGCCTCAATCACGACATCCGGTCCGTCACCGCCAGTGATTTCCTGTAAGCATGCATGAACATCTTCCGTTTTCGAATTGATTACATATGACGCACCCAGCTCTTTAGCCAAAGCGAGTTTCTCGTCATCCAAATCAACAGCTATGACAGTCGCTCCACGTAAAGACGCGCGTACAATGGCACCCACGCCAATCATACCGCATCCGATAACCATGACGGTATCAATATCGGTAACCTGACCGCGTGAGACGGCATGAAAGCCTACGCTCATAGGCTCAATCAAAGCACAGTCACGAAGACTGATGCCTTCGGCCGGTATAATCTTATTCCACGGTACCGCAACATATTCACACATGCCACCATCACGCTGGACACCCATCGTCTCATTGTTCCGGCATGCATTGACACGAAGATTCCGGCATGAAGGACATTTTTCACAGTTTGTATATGGACTGACAGTCACAACCATTCCAGGTTTCAATACAGAGGGGACTTCCGCTCCTGTCTCCTCTATGACAGCTCCAATTTCATGTCCGGGAATAACCGGCATGCATGCCATCGGATTGCGCCCCAGAAACGTATTCAAGTCTGAACCGCAAAAACCCACATGGCTTATCTTTACTAAGACCTCGCCCTCCTTGATTGCCGGATTCTCAATTTCAACCACTTCCATAACCTGAGGTGCTGTAATCTTTATTGCTTTCATTGTTTTAATATTTTAATAAAAACGTTTTCAGTTTATAATTTTATAGCCTCTCCAGCCATAATATGCGCAGAATGCAAAACATATCAACGGCACCAGATATGCCACATAATAAACATGCCCGTTAACATGCATAAAATACGCGGTCAGCTGAGGAACACATGCATTTCCGACAATGGCCATAACCAAAAAGGCGGATCCGCTTTTCGTATCACTGCCTAAACCTCTTAATGCCAAGGAAAACTGTGTAGGATACATAATCGACATAAAGAAAGATATGGCAAGCATGGCATAAAGACCAGTCATCCCTCCATAACAGACTACAACCATGCATAAAATGACATTGGCCAGAGAATATACAAGCAGCATATCCTGAGGACGGAAACGGGTCATCAGCAAGGTTCCTGTCCAACGGCCGGCAAGGAAAGCCAGCATGTAAAATCCAAAGAATGTAGTTGCGGTATCTTCGGGTAATCCGGCATATGTACAGCAATATACTAAGAACAGGCTGTTGACAGCTGTCTGGCCGCCATTATAAAAGAACTGTGCGATAACGCCCCAGCGAAGATGCGAATGACGAAGAACGGAGAAATTAATAAGTCTGGAATTCTTGTCATTCTCACCCTCGACATGATCATCTTCTTTAATTTTAGGCAAATGAGAGAATGCAAAAACAACAGCGATTACTATCAGCAAACCAGCCAGTATCAAATACGGCAGCTTCATCGCGTCCGTCTCAACCTGAATATATCCCTCCCATCCTCCAGGATAATCAGGCGGCAAGGCCTCTCGCGTATAGGAATTTCCACTAAGCACCAGCTTGCTTAGGAACATAGCGGCGATAAACGCGCCCAATCCGTTGAATGATTGTGCCAGATTTAAACGCCGTGACGCCGTGCGTGCATCACCCAGCACTGTTACATAGGGGTTGGCAGCCGTTTCAAGGAAACACATGCCTGTAGCTATGATGAAGAAAATGGTAAGATAGGCCCAATATTCCTTAATCATTGCGGCGGGAATAAACAACAAGCCTCCACAGGCAGCGATTAAAAGCCCTAAAATAATGCCAGACTTATAGCTGTATTTTTTCATATACATAGCTATGGGAATGGGAAAAATAAAGTACGCCAGCCAATAAAAGCTTTCAGTAAAGGAAGCCACAAACGGATTCAGCTCACAAGTCTTCATCAGCTGCCGTATCATCGTCGGCAGCAGATTGCTGCTGATAGCCCACAAAAAGAAAAGACAAAAGACTAACGATAACGGTATAAGGTATGAATTGTTTTTTTTCATCTGCATATTTGTTTATTCTGACATGTTCTTAATATACGGCAGCTCTTTCAGATTCTTGAAACCATAGAATCTTTCAGCGTTCAAGCCAAGGAAACCGGCCTTTTCCTCATGAGTCAGCTCTTCTGTTTTCAAAACAAAATCATAAGACATCCTGTAGGTTATGGCGGTTATGGTTCTTGGATAATCAGATCCCCACATCAATTTGTCCGCTCCAACTAAACCTATAGCTTCCCTGATTGCGGCAACAGCACCCTTAAAAGGATAAAATTCACTGTTAAACAACCATGTAATACCTCCTGATTCAATCATTACTTTAGGATTAAGGGCCAGTTTTATCTGCTCTTGCCAGTTTGCCGTTGCAGCCATTCCGAAATGTCCGATTGCAATTCGGAGGCCCGGGCACTCCGCTATCACTTCCTTCATCTCGCCCACCTGAATATCACCTCCGGCCATATCAATAGACAGAATGATGTCATTGTCTTCCATCACATGAAACATGTCCATCATCTCAGGAGAATTCAGCATGACCCTTCTTTCCGGCAAGAACAGTCTGTGCGCAGGTATCTTTATGGCTTTAAAGCCTTTCGCTATCAATTCCTTAGCTTCCCGCAAGAAACCCGGCTTACGGAATTCACACATTCCGCAGACAAAAAAACGATCAGGATAGCGCCGGGCAACGTCCCACAAGTATTCATTCTGATTGCCGTCTATAAATTCCTGAGTCACTACAGCCGCTGAAACCTGCGCATAGTCCATATTGGAAAGAAATATTTCGGCACTGTTTTTCCCGTCAATCATAAATGGGGGTACCATCTGACGGATCTCCCCCATTAACTCTGACCGGCCATTGGTTAATGTGCGGACAGGCATACCATTCACAACCGTATCTTGTCTAAGCCATAAATGTGAATGGGCATCTATGATTTTGAAATCCATATATTCTTAAAAATAAACTATCCGATTTAATATAATTCAAGAATTAGCCCAGCCAACACGTTTCTGATCCCCGATGATATCCTGTACTTCTTTTACCAGTTCCCAGTCAACAGGATCCTCTATATATCGGATATTTTTCAGTACATTGTCGGGATTGGCGGAACTGAACAATGTGGTAGCTATGCGCGGATTGCTTACAGAATACTGAACAGCCAGTTTCTCGATAGGATAATTCTTCGCCTCACAATGCGCCACAGCCTTTCGACAGGCTTCCACCAGTGCCTTAGGTGCCGGATGCCATTCCGGAACCCCGCGCTTAGAAAGCAGCCCCATAGACAAGGGAGAGGCATTGATAATTCCAATACCCTTGCTCTCAAGGAGATCCATATAGTCTGTCAAGCGGTCATCGTTCAGACAGTAATGACAGAAACAAAGCACGCTTTCAACCGTTCCTTCCGGGACGTGATTAATCACCCATTCTATGTTTTCCGGCTGCAAGTCTGTAATGCCGACATGTTTTACCACGCCTTCCTTACGTAATTCACATAATGCGGGCAAAGTCTCGCTTATTACCTGATTCAAGTCTGCAAACTCAATATCATGTACGTTAATCAAATCGATATAACCGACATGCAGACGTTCCATGCTTTCATAAACACTCTCCTTAGCGCGTTTAGCCGAGTAGTCCCAGGTATTTACGCCGTCTTTTCCATACCGGCCTACCTTGGTAGACAAATAATATTTGCCGCGGTCAATGTTCCGTAAAGCCTTGCCCAATACAGTTTCAGCTTTATAATGGCCATAATACGGGGAGACATCAATAAAATTTATTCCATGACCGACAGCCGTATATACAGCCTCAAGCGCCCTGTCCTCATTAATTTCGTGAAATACGCCTCCCAATGAGGACGCGCCGAAACTCAAATACGACACTTTCATTCCGGTCTTGCCAATTTCATAGTATTTCATAATTATATAATTATAGGTTACTCAACAGGCAAAATTACTCCATTTGATTTTATTCACAGCAAAAAAATGTTCATAAATTTGCCCGTTTTTTTAAATTCTTATATCTTTGGACGCGAATAAAACGGGGTTCCGCGTTTAAACCGGGAGTGACGGATAGCAGAATACAGTGCCGGAAAAGCCTTTCCGTTTATAGCTGACGTGTGTGGTTATATTAATAACATCATTCATTGACTAAGAAACGATATGGCTTGTGAAACGTGTACAAAACAGCGTTGCCGTGTACCGGCAGGATGCTTGACACCGGCAGGGTCCGCTTTCTTCTGACATCCTGATACAAGGAATATATAACGTGAAAGTTAATTATTAATGAATCATCCAGTCTTGTCTGGATTTTAAATGGAAAATTTGATATGAAAAAATGGATTTTTATACTGGCTCTGCTCTCAACACCGGCCTTGCAGGCTCAGGAAGTATTCAACACGCTGCTTGACAAGGCCTGGCAGGTAGTCAATACAAAGGATGCCAATGATTATGAGACAAAAATAAACTATTTTTACGTTACCGCGCTGAATTATATGAAAGGCAAAATGGGTGAGGCTGATGAGATTCAATACAAAATTCTGGATGATCAGGCTATTGCCATGCAAAACTATGTTACAGATTTCTTTAAATATATGGGTGCGGTCAAAGATGAAAACGAGAGACGTGAAATCATATCCCTATTTATTGAGACCAGTACCGGCAATCCTTTCTTTAATGACAAGGATGACGAGACAACAAAGTCATTTATCAGTGATCCCAATTACATTACTCCTTTTAAATTAGACACCGACTGGATAAAGGCTTATAAGGAAATAAGGGAAAAGATTCAGAAATCAGGGAGCCCCGCTGTTTCAAATATAAGCCGGTAAAAATCCTCTTTCAAAAAACGGCCGTTTCCAACAGCCGTTTTTTGAACATACGCTTGCTACCACTCGCAGCACCACACCGTCACAGCATTCAGCATGCTGAGGCTTACATACCGGATCCGTTCCGACAGACAGGAAAGAGATCCCTGCCTGTTTCCGTTCCCTCGCATAAGGGCGGCAGCATTAAGACCCCGTAAAAAAGCGCGTGTCTCATATAACTAAAGAGCCATTATTGTGTGAAACGGACCAGCAGAGTGGCAAAAAACGCGCGTCCGGGAGTGGTTGTTGCATAATGGCTGTTATAAGGACGGTCATCGCGATAATTAAAAATATTTTCTATTCCTGCTCCCGGCTCAAGAGTGAACTTTTTCAGACGGATGGTATGACGGGTAGTCAGGTCCCAAGACTGAAAAGCCGGAGAAGGCCCGTATGTGTCTGACCATCGCGTTCCTTGATAACGGCCGGATAAGTTTACATTCAGTGTATATATATTCCATGTCCTGTTCCATCCAAGACTGCATGTTCCGGAATGACGTACGCTCCTTTCTAGTGGGACCCCGGCTATCATGTCTTTTGCACGGGTATAATTGTAAGCGGCTCCCAGGCTGAAACCGGATCCCGGATATATAGTGAAACCGGCATCGAATCCTTTTATTTTGGCTCTCCCGATATTCGCGTACTGATTACGGGCCGTAATACCGTTTTCCTTATCTTCATCCGTAAGGTCCACGGCCTTATAATCAATCAGATTACGAACATCATTGATATAGCCAGACACGGAAACCGTAAAGTATTTACTGTCGTATCCGGCACTTAAGTTATAGAAATTGCTGTTTTCAGGCTTTAAGGAAGTGCTGCCGGCCGTTATTTTGTTCCGCGACTCGGAAACGGCATACAGCTGCTGTAATGTCGGGGCCTTGAACGCGGAAGCGTAAGAAGCGCGTAAATTTAATCCGCCGGCCTTGTACATCAATGAGACTTTCGGGTTAAAGCGGCTGTGGAATGTCTCATGATAAACATAGCGGAATCCTATTACGGTGCTCAGACCGCGTATTAACTTAATTTCATCCTGCGCATAGAAAGCCAGAGTATAAGCCGAGCGGTCCCGCATGTTTCCCAAATCGCTTGTTTTCGTGGATTTCAAAGCATCGTCCGCGTAATCAAGCCCCGTATTCAGCACGTGCCTGCCTCCCAAATTGAAAACGCCTCTCAAATAAGCGTTTGTATAATCCTGGTCCTTACTTGGCATACTGTCACCGGCCTTGTAGGGATCACTGTCTTCCGTATAGTTCTGGAATGTCCTGAAACTTGTCGTAGCCGCGCCCAGACCGATATGAGAAGATTCTGGCAGCAAATATGTCATCTCACCTCCATACTGATATGTCTTATGCTCAATATCGTATTTTACCGCAGGACTACGGTCGTTTTCATAAGTGGAATATGAGCCGAATACATTTACTGAGAACCTGTCGGTAAAACGACAGGAGAAGCTCTGACTGACATCATTGCTGAACCAGCGGTATACCGGCTGTTTGTCTGTCTCAACCGGCTCACCGTCATTTTCTTCATAGTCACTCAGTTTCCATCCGTCAGACTGCCTGCGCTGATAAGATGTCCGTGAAGTGAAGCGGCTTATACTGACATCCGCGCTTACGCTCTGGGTAAGACGCCCGTGCGAAGATATACGGCTGTCAGACATTATACTCAGATCATCCGACCCCTCGTCCATAATAATATTTATAACTCCGGCAACCGCATCGCTGCCATAAAGCGCGGAAGCCGCACCGTTAAGTATCTCGATGCGCTTTACATTCGCAATATTAATACGGCTTAAGTCAACGTTTCCAGACACATCGCCGGCAATCTTACGGCCATTCATTAAAATAAGCACATATTCTCCGGACAATCCGTTCATATAGATATTATCAGACATGGATGTACTCTGAAAGGAAACTGACGGCACCAGTTTCAACAAGACATCCTCAATGCCGAAAGCGTTTACCTGCCGGATTTCCTTTTGAGAAATAACCTGAACGGGAACCGGGGAATCCTTCAGTTTATGGTGAGTTCCTGTTCCTGTAACAACCACTTGATCCAGATTAACCGCGCTCTTATTCAAACGTACAAAAATGTCCTGCAT
>CAYUIJ010000063.1:0-14643 GCA_964444735.1 uncultured Bacteroides sp.
TTACCGCCACCGCCGCCTACACCGATTACTTTGATGATACTTGTTGATTCTTCTTCCAATAAATCAAAAGGCATTAAATCGTCGTTTGTCATAATCCATTTATTTATGTTGGGGTTGTTAATTTCTTAATCTTTCATTAAGTTTTCGCCAAATTGTCGCAGTTTTTCCATAATACTATTATCATGTTTTACTTTATTTCTTATTCTGGTCACCTCTTCTTTGATATGTCCGGCTTCCTCTACTTTCGCTTCAATGGCATTGAATGCGGTGCGTGCTTCTGACAGGAAAGGCTCGTCTGTGATTAGGTTCATGGCCGATACGGTTCTTTCTTTTACGGTCTGTGCTTCTTCCAGTCCGGCTATGGATGCGAAGTGTGCTTTGTCGGCCGATTTTGAGTTTTTGTCGGCCGATGCCGCTTTTACGTCTTTAAGAGCTCCATATACCTTGGCAACGGCAGCCTCTACCGCGTCAAGATTGGCTTCTACCGTTTTGAGAGCATTGTCATTGGCTTTGGCCCTGGCCTTTTCCGACTCTTTGCGCTTGCGCTCTTCTTCCTCGGCTGCGGCTGCGGCTGCGGCTGCTTCCCTGTTTTTGCGGTCCAGGTCTTCAGCCTCCCGCTCGGTTGCCTGTTCCATCTGCTCTATCAGATCCGCCGGTACTTCGGTCGTTTCAGGCTGGCAGCAATTTTCCTTTCCGGCGGCCAGCAGTGAGAACAATGTGTTCAAGTGTCCGTTTCGCATCAGTATTTCCGGTTCGGTAGCCTTGACGGTGCAAAGCACAAAGTCGGCAATGCGCACCTTTGTGAATTTGTATTTCTGGATGAAAGCCTCCTGAAGGTTTTTCAAATTGGCGCCTCCGCCCGTGATGATTACTCCGCTGCCCAGTTTGTCCTGATAGCCTGACAGCTTTATCTGGTTGCGTATGTTCTCAATGATTTCTTCGGTACGCGCGCCTACAACATCGTTCAGCAGTTTGGCCTGAATGTTGCGTGTCTCATTGATAGGATACTTGTCGTCATCGGTATTTTCATCAGGAAGAGAATAAGCCGATCCGTATTTTATTTTCAGATTCTCGGCATCGTTTTCTTCAATCTGTAAGGTACAGATATCTTTGGTAATGTTGTTGCTTCCTAATGGGATAACAGCCAGATGGCGGAGAATGCTGTTTTTGTATACGACAACGGTTGTTGTGTCGGCACCGAAGTCAACCAATGCGCATCCCGAGCGCCTTTCAACATCGGTCAGTGCAGAATCGGCCAGTACGATGGGCGATATGAAGAATCCGGCAATTTTTATTTTCGCCTGTTCAAAGCAGGTAAGTATGTTTCTCTTGACAGACGCGCGGATTACGATGTTGAGGAAATGTCCTTCAATCTGATTCCCTATAACACCTATCGGGTCAGTGAGATTGTTGTTTTTTACCTTGTATTCCTGCGGAACGACATCCAGTATGTCCAAATCCTGATAATGTGTCTGCCGGTTGTTCTTGATAAGCCGATTCACGATATCGCCGGTAATAATGGTTTCTGTGTCCATGCGCTCTACAATGAAGTTTTTTCTTGATCGCAAAGACTGTCCGCTAATGCCTACATATACTTTTGCTATGCTGGCACCGAGCTGTTCTTTCAGTTTATTGACAATAGAAGTAAGCCCCGAGGCTGTTTTGTTGATATTATAAATGATACCTTTGCGGATAAAGGCAGAGGATTCCTCACGGGCATAAGCCAGAACCTGTATGCTCCCGTCACTGTTTTTCTTACCGGCTATGCCTGTAATCTTGGATGAACCAAGTTCAATAGCCACAATGAAATTTTTTACTGCTGTCATATACTTATTTCTACTTTTTAGTGCAAATGATCTGATTGCCAAACTCTACGTTGATACGTGAGTATTTGTTCCATCCAACCTTGTCAAGAGCCCTTGCATAAAAGGCTTTTAACTTTTCCAGTTTGTCGGCAATGTCTTTGGGTTTTCCCAAAAAGACTATATGGTCTCCTACGCGTGGAATGATCTCGAGTTCCTGAGCAGGAGTGACATGTATCTGTTCTATCTGGTTTTTCCAGAATGAGTTGTTCAAAAGGCATGCATTCAGTTCTTTCAGCATGTAGCCGGCATTTTTCTTTGTGACGTTTCCGGTTACGACCGGAAGATGTACGGCATAATTCCCGCATGGCATGATTCCGCCTTGCTCATCCATATAAAAGTTTTCTCCGTTGCCGGCCATTACCCGTACTACCGGTATGCGCCGGGTGACATCTACGCACAGTTTGTATGCAGGACTGGTATAGCATTCAGCATTTTTGATAAGCGGATTCCTCATAAGATATTCCTCAATCTTCTGACAGTTTATCTGGCTTATCTTTTTGTCTTTAGGATACAGCCCTCCTTTCTGAAGCTCTTCTTTGAGTCCGGCAGCGGTGATAAACTCGGATTTTTCCACAGACGCTATATTGAACACCACATCACGGCATACTGCATTGGCCGGCTTATGATTCAGCCGGGTGAATGCTGCAACCAGATAGGCTGCGAGCAGCATCAGGAAGAGTAATATGAATGCCTTTTTCATCATCGCTTGTTCAGAATATCACATAGTTGAGGAACATAACAATCCAAATCGCCTGCTCCAAGAAGAACCAGTATTTCCGGTTGCTTTTCCTGAATAATGGCAGGTGTCTCTTCTTTCCTGCATAGTGTTTTTTCTACTCCTTCTTTTATGTGGTCATAGATCAGCCGACTGCTTATTCCGCGAATAGGTTCCTCGCGCGCAGGATAGATATCGGTCAGAATCACTTCATCGAAAAGTGACAGACTGTCGGCAAAATCTTTATAGAAATCGCGTGTGCGGGTGTATAAATGCGGCTGGAAAAGGGCTGTTATTTTCCTTCCTTTATACAGCTCGCGTATGGAAAGCGCGCTCTGGCGTATTTCTGAAGGGTGATGCGCGTAGTCTGTAAGAAATGCGCGGCGCTCATTCTTTATCTTGAAATCAAATCTACGTTCCACTCCCCGATAGCTTTCCATTCCGCCGCGCAGTTCTTCATCGGTAGCCCCGTTAAGCTGTGCAAGTGCCATGGCGGCAATACCGTTGTCTATGTTGATGCTTACGGGAACTCCCGGTTTGACATCACGTATGATGCCTTTTGGCGAGACAAAGTCAAACGCAATACCGCCATCGCCGATGCGGATATTTTCGGCATGAAAGTCTCCGCTTTCACGTGAATAGGAATATATTTTCACTCCATCCTGTACGCTGGGAGTCATTTCCAGTCCCTCATGAAGAATAAGGCACCCTCCTGGCCGTATGAGGCTTGTGAACTTGGAGAAACTTTCCAGATAAGCCGCTTTGGTTCCATATATGTCAAGATGGTCAGGGTCGGTAGCCGTGATAACGGTCATATAAGGTGAGAGCCAATGAAATGAGCGATCGAACTCATCGGCCTCAATCACGACCAAATCACTCTTCTGGGAAAGAATCACATTGGTATGATAATTTTGTGAGATGCCTCCCAGAAAGGCTGTACAGCCAACATGAGACTGGTGCAGGATGTGTGCGGCCATTGTTGATGTGGTGGTCTTTCCATGAGTTCCTGCAACGCACAGTCCTTTGCCGGAACGGGTTATTACTCCCAGCACCTGTGCGCGCTTGTGTATTTCAAATCCGTTTTGCAGGAAATATTGATATTCTTTGTGTGATGTGAGAATGGCAGGAGTATAGACAACCAGTGTGGATTCCTTGTCCTTGCAGGCATCGGGGATTAGTGCCGTGTTTTCTTCAAAATGAAGTTGTGCTCCTTCTTTCATCAGACGGTCGGTCAGCTCGGTCCGTGTACGGTCATATCCCGCCACCACCTTGCCTTTTGACAAGAAGTAGCGTACCAGCGCACTCATTCCTATACCTCCGGCACCGATGAAATAAACCGCTTTTATAGTATCATCGCTCATGTTCTTTTTTGTATTTTTCCGCAAGCTTAAGCACTTCATCGGCAATGGTGTCGGCCGAATGCCTGAATGCCGGCTTGGCGATGTTTAGACTGAGTTTGTGCAATAACTCTTCATCATTTACGGTTTTTATTGCAATGTCGAGTAATGTCTCTTTTGCCTCACTGTCTTTTACGTAGATGGCGGCTCCCTTGTTGACCAGTGCCAGTGCGTTTTTTGTCTGATGGTCTTCGGCTACATTGGGTGACGGAACCAGGATAACCGGTTTCTGAAGAATGCAGAACTCCGAGATAGAACCGGCTCCCGATCTTGAAATGACCAGATCGGCGGCACTGTATGCACAATCCATCCTTGAAATAAAATCCGTAACATGGATCATTGGAGGGTTTCCGGCCAGCTCAACCTGTTTGCGGGCTTCTTCAATATATATTTTCCCTGTTTGCCAGATAAACTGGATACCTGAATTCCTAATCAGATCCAGATGGCTTAGCACGCATTGGTTGATGGTGCGTGCGCCCAGGCTTCCGCCCATGACGAGAACAGTTTTCTTTGTGGGGTCAAGTCTGAAAAAACGGATGGCCTCTTCTCTGCTGATTTGTTTTTCCAACAAGTCCTGACGCACGGGATTCCCCGTCAGGATGATTTTCTTTTTCTCAAAAAAACGTTCCATGTCTTCATAGGCTACACAGATCTTCTCAGCTTTCTTGGCAAGCAGTTTATTGGTTACTCCGGCATAGGAATTCTGTTCTTGAATAAGGATAGGTATTCCCATCATTCCGGCCATATTCAAGGTCGGGCCACTGGCATATCCTCCAACTCCCACAGCGGCCTGCGGCCTGAAGTCTTTAATAATTTTCCGTGCTTTCAACTGACTTTTCACCAGTTTGTAAAGTACATGGAGATTGCGTAATAAGTTCTTGCGGTCAAACCCGCATACGGGGAGGCCGATTATATTGTATCCGGCAGCAGGAACCCGTTGCATTTCCATTCGTCCTTCAGCGCCTACAAACAGTATTTCAGCACCGGGGCGTCTGGCTCTGATTGCATTTGCTATGGATACAGCCGGAAAAATGTGTCCGCCGGTTCCTCCACCACTGATTATGATTCTTGATTCGTCTTTCATTTTTTATGAAAAAGCAACGCGATACAAAAGTATAAATAATACTTTAAAAACGGAATACATTATGTTTGTATTTCTTTTTCCAGACCTTTGTTGATTTCTTCCAGTTGCTCTATCTTCCGGGTGTTCCCTTCTTCCATTGCTTTTTGTCTTTCTGCCTGCAGATTGTTATATCGGCTGACACTTAAGATGACACCAATATATACACAATTGATCAGGGTTGATGTTCCTCCGCGGCTGATAAGCGGTAACGGTTGTCCGGTGACGGGAAACAATCCTACGGCTACGAGCATGTTAAGCAATGCCTGTGATACTATTAGCAGACTGACTCCGATAGCCAGCATCGCAGGGAAGTCCTTATCGCATTTATTGGCTATCTTGCTGGTTCTTATCAGCAGAATGATATACAGGAAAATAACGAGGAAGCCTCCCACCAGGCCAAGCTCTTCAAGAATGATTGCGAAAATAAAGTCTGAATATGCCTGAGGCAGGAAGTCTCTTTCCTTTGAGTTTCCCGGTCCTTTCCCTATAAGATGACTGGAGGCAATGGCAATGTTGGCATGGTTGGTCTGCAAGTTCTCGTTTACATCAAGCTCTTCCGGACTGATATTTTTAGTCTTGTCATTACTGTGGCTGATGATACGGGCTTTCCATGTGGTGAGCCGATGCCCTCCGGGAATATTGTTCAGGGTTTTGTCTGGTGTCGCCACTAAGAACGTTACAAAGATTCCGGCCGCCGCCACAACAAAAAGTGACAGTTTCCCTGACTGTTTGAATGGAACCCGGCCGATAATCATCATCAGGAAAACCACCCCGCCCAATAATAGAGCCGTTGACAGATTTTCAGGAGCGATAAGCAGGAGTGAGGGTACCGTGAAGTTCAGAATATATTTAAACGCTTTTTTTGATGCCCCGTTTGTTTCCTGCGCAAAGGCCAAGATGAATGCGACGGTCATGACCAATGCCATTTTGGTCAGTTCCGATGGCTGGAATCTGAATCCAAAGTCAAGCCAGCGTGCGGCATCGTTTGTTTTTGCGCCTTTGAACAGCACGATTATAAGTAGTATCCATGATAAAACCAGCAGGACAGGAGCCAGCTTAAATACTCTCAACGGTATATGCTGCACAATGAGGACAATGATTGTTCCGGCAATCAGGAATCCACAGTGCTGGCGTATGGGTACCCAATAGTCGCCTGTGTTGTATACAAGCGTGCTGGCTGCACTGAAAACTTCAATGACCGATACGAAGCAGAGCAGCATGAATACAACCCATACAACCTTGTCTCCTTTGAACAGATTCTTTAATAGTTCCATTGATGATATTGTCTTAATTGTTATAATGCGTTTACGCAGGCTTTAAACTGGTCTCCTCTGTCTTCATAATTCTTAAACAAGTCAAAGCTGGCACAGCATGGACTCAATAAGACGGTTTCACCAGGCCTGGCCATACGGCGTGCGGCATCAATAGCGTCTTTCATGCTTTGCACATCGGCGGCAGGCAGTTTCATTCCGTCAAAGAAGCCGTGCAGCTTTTCGTTATGCAGGCCCATGTAGACAAGTCCGCTGCATTTTTCCCTTACAAGATCTTTTATCTCATTGTAATCGTTTCCCTTGTCTTTTCCTCCCAGAATCAGAACCGTTGGCTTGGTCATGCTTTGCAGGGCATACCAGCAGGAGCTGACGTTGGTCGCCTTTGAATCATTGATATATTCTACTCCGTTTACTGTCTTTACTTTTTCAAGCCTGTGTGACACTCCTTTGAAATCGCCCAGCGCTTCGCGTATGGTCTGTTTTTTTATTCCCGCGATGCTGGCGGAAATTCCGGCAGCCATGGAATTGTACAGATTATGGCGTCCGGTCAGTGCCAGTTCCTCTTCTTCCATGTTGAAAGCCACAGGCTCCGAAAAAAATAGCTTGTTTTCTTCTGTATATGCGATGACCCCGTTTTCTTTTATTTCGGAAAACGGGCATAGTCTGGCCTTGATTCCGTATTTCTTCAATTCTCCTTGAATGATGGGGTCATCATTCCAGAAAATGAAGGCGTCGTCTTTTGTCTGGTTCTGTATGATACGGAATT
The DNA here is from genome assembly GCA_964444735.1 of uncultured Bacteroides sp. Lineage (GTDB taxonomy): Bacteria > Bacteroidota > Bacteroidia > Bacteroidales > Bacteroidaceae > Phocaeicola_A. Next base: position 7,138 of record CAYUIJ010000063.1, read on the forward strand.
TCGCATCAATGTAGTTCTGCATATTGTAGTCATAACGGTCCAGATGATCGGGCGTGATGTTCATTAATATGGCAATGTTCGCCCGGAAATTATACATATTGTCCAGCTGGAAGCTGCTAAGTTCTATGACATAGTAGTCATAGTCTTTTTCCGCGACCTGCAGGGCAAGGCTCTGTCCGATATTGCCGGCAAGCCCTACATTCAGACCGGCACTGCGGAATATATGATAAATCAATGACGTAGTCGTTGTTTTTCCGTTGCTTCCTGTTATGCAGATCATCTTTGCATGTGTATATCTTCCCGCAAATTCTATTTCGGAAATAACAGGTATGTTTCTTTCCTTAATCTTCAGTATCATTGGGGCGTCATTGGGAATACCCGGACTTTTGATGACTTCACCGGCTTTCAGAATAAGCTCTTCTGTATGTTTTCCTTCTTCCCAGCTGATACCTCTTTCATTGAGCATCTGTTTGTATTTGTCTTTTATGGATGACATGTCAGACACGAACACGTCGAATCCTTTTTCATGAGCTAATACAGCTGCGCCGGTGCCGCTCTCTCCGGCTCCCAAAACGACAATTCTTTTCATCCTTATCTGATTTTTAAAGTTATTATGGTCATTGCTGCCAATACAATGGTTACGATCCAGAATCGCACTGTTATTTTTGATTCATGAAATACATTATCGGGCCTGGTAAATGCATACGAACAGCCCGGATCCAGCTGTGACAGCATCGTACGGAAATGGTCGTGAATCGGTGTACGCTTGAAAAGGCGCCGCCTGATTCCTTTTTTCTTTCCTGACTTATAATATCTTACCTGTAAGATTACTGACAGGTTCTCTACCAGGAATACTCCGCATAAGACAGGAATCAGCAGTTCTTTGTGGATAATGATGGCGAAAACGGCAATGATGCCTCCAATGGTCAGACTTCCGGTATCTCCCATGAATATCTGCGCCGGATAGGCATTGTACCATAGGAAACCAATAAGCGCGCCGATAAAGGCGCATATGAATATTACCAGCTCTTCACTGCCGGGAATATACATAATGTTCAGGTATCCGGCATATTCAATATGGCTTGATACATACGCGAGTATGCCAAGTGTGACACCGATGATTGCGGAGTTCCCGGCTGCCATCCCGTCCATTCCGTCATTCAGGTTGGCGCCGTTGGATACGGCGGTGACGACAAAGATGGTTACCAGTACGAACAATATCCAGCCGGCGGTATTCTTGTGCTTCCCCATAAAGCCTACGAAGTCGGTATAATCGAGGTTGTTGTTCTTGAAGAAAGGGATGGTTGTTTGTGTTGACTTCTCTGCCTGACTTTTATGAACAATGGCCACCGTCTCGTTATTCTGTCTGGTCTCTATGTTCTTGCGGATTACCACATCCGGGCTTAAATATAAGGTAAGTCCTACAATCAGTCCCAGTCCTGTCTGTCCTATGATTTTAAATTTACCGTGCAGTCCTTCCTTGTCTTTTTTGAATACTTTTATATAGTCATCCAGAAAGCCCAGAGTTCCAAGCCATATTGTGGTAATCAGCATGAGCAGCATGTAGATGTTGTCCGGCCGTCCCAACAGCAGACAAGGTATCAGTATGGCGACAATGATGATGATACCTCCCATTGTGGGGACTCCCGCCTTGCTGACATCAAACGGGTCTATGGAAGCGTCACGCTGGGTTTCTGAAATCTGTTTCCTTTTCAGCATCTTAATGAAATATTCACCGAAGATGGCCGATATAAGCAGTGCCAGAATAACAGCCATGATTGAGCGGAACGATACGTATCCGAACATTCTTGCTCCTGGAAAATTCAGCGTCTCAAGATATTTGAACAGGTAGAATAACATTTTATAATCAGCGTTTGGTATTAACTTGCAAATATTTCACGAACTGTCTCACGATCGTCAAAATGATGCTTTATTCCCTTTATTTCCTGATAATCCTCATGGCCTTTCCCGGCTATCAGTATGACATCGCCCCGTTGGGCCGTCATGCAGGCGGTACGGATGGCTTCCTTGCGGTCCGCTATGCTTATGACTTTCCTTTTGTCGCTTTCAGTCAGTCCGGCAAGCATGTCGTTGATGATATCCTGAGGATCTTCAAAGCGAGGGTTGTCTGAAGTGATGATAACCCGGCTGCTTTGTCTTGCAGCTTCTTGCGCCATGATGGGGCGCTTGCCTTTATCGCGGTTTCCTCCGGCACCGACAACAGTGATTACATTGCCTTTGTCCTGCAATACCTCATGGATGGCCTTCAGTACGTTTTTCAAGGCATCGGGAGTATGGGCATAGTCAACAATGGCGGTAAATCCGTCGGGTGAGCGCATGGCATCAAACCGTCCGGCAACGGTACTGAGCATGCTAAGTGCCGGCAAGACATCTTCCGGACTCTTTCCCAGCAATACGGCGGCTCCGTAAACGGCCAGCAGATTGGATGCGTTGAACCGTCCGACAAGCCGCACGCTCACCTCTTTGCCATTGATGTCAAGGAGCATCCCCTCAAAGCTGTCTTCCAGTACTTTGCCATGAAAATCGCACAGCCTTCTCAGAGAGTAAGCGGCAATTCTGGCTCTGGTGTTCTGCACCATTACCATTCCGTTCTTATCGTCAAGATTGGTAAGGGCGAAAGCTGTTTCAGGAAGCCCGTCAAAGAATGCCTTTTTGGCTTTCAGATAATTCTCCGCCGTCTTGTGATAATCCAGATGGTCGCGCGTAAGGTTGGTAAAGATTCCTCCCGCAAACCTGAGTCCTCCGATACGTTTTTGTGCCACAGAGTGTGAGCTCACCTCCATGAACACGTATTTGCACCCTTCATCGGCCATGCGCCCGAGCAGGGCGTTCAATGTGACAGGATCGGGAGTCGTATGGCCGGCAGGAACAGCTTCGCCGTCAATGTAATTGCATACGGTCGATAACAGTCCTGCCTTATATCCGAGTCTGCGGAACGTATGGTATAATGAGGTGGCGATGGTTGTTTTTCCGTTCGTTCCCGTTACGCCGACCAGCTCTATTCTGGAAGTCGGGTCGCCATAAAAGGCTGTTGCGGCAATACCCGCGATGTCTTCCGTATTTTCCACCTGCGCGTAGGTTACGCTCTCATCGCATACATCCGGCATGGTGTCGCACAATACGGCTGCCGCGCCTTGATCTATGGCCTTGGATATATAATTATGCCCGTCAGTCTGCGTCCCTTTAATTGCAATAAAAAGATATCCCGGCCCGACTTGGCGTGAATCAATGCTTATTCCGCAGATTTCCGTATCCGGATTGCCTTTCAGGCTTTTTATCTTTATCTTTCTCAGTACTTCTTCCAGCCTCATAGTCGTAATGTGTTAATTTCTTAAATTCAATGTTATGGTTACTCCTTTTACGATTCTGCTTCCGGGAGCAATGCTTTGTCTGTATACAGAGCCCGTGCCTTCAAGACGGACTTTTATCCCTGCCTTTTCCAGACAGTATACGGCATCTTTTGCTCCCATGCCGTAAACATCGGGCATCAGCCTGCCCTCTCTTTTTCTGGGCTCAAGAGCCACGCCGGCCGTATTGTTCCGCGCATATCCCCATCCGCTGTTTTTTCTGCCTTTCCAGACAGTCTTTATACCCAGTTCTTTCAGTACGGCTTCCGCCTCTGTCAGATCGCCGCTCTTTATGTCAGGGACAAATACCGATGCAGAGTCTGCGGCCTGTCTGATATCCAGTGTCAGGTCTTTCGCATAGACTCTTTCGGCAATCTTACCGAATACGCTTCCGGCCATCAATCCGCCCGATGCGGGTCCGTGAGGTATCTTTATGGATACGATGCAGCTGTATTTCGGCTTTTCCGAAGGGAAGAACCCGCAGAAGCTGACCAGATAGCTCACCGTCCCCGATTTATATCCGGCGGCACCCTGTGAAATCTGCGCCGTACCTGTCTTTCCTGATACGCTGAACTGCCTGCTCCCCGCAGGTTTGGCCAGCCCCTGGCTGACAACCCGTTTCAGAATCATCCTTATCTGAGACAGTGTCGTATCTGAGCAGATTTTAGGATTGATAACCTCTACCGGATATTCCCGGACAATGTCATTCCCCCGCATGGCCGCGGTGACAAACCGTGGCTTGACCATTTTCCCGTCATTGGCAATGGCGTTGTAGAATGTCAGAATATTGATGGGAGGTATCTGCGTCTCATATCCGATACTCATCCACGGAAGAGTCGTCTTTGCGAAGAATTTCTCCTTTGGGCCCTTGATATTGGGCGTTCCTTCACCTGGTATCTGCAGATGAAGCGGCCGGCCGATGCTCATGCGTTTCAGGCCGTCTACAAACTTCTGCGGGTTGTCATGATAATATTTGTCGATAAGATGTGACACGCCGACATTTGACGATACCTCAAGTATCCGGCTGACGGATATCTTTCCGTATCCGCCGCGATGCCAGTTGTGGTCACGCATAAGACTGCCGTGCATAAGCATGATGCCGTTTCCCGTATCCACTTCATCATCGGGGGTGATATATCCGTCTTCAAGGGCTGTCATGATCGAGGCGGTCTTGAAAGTTGAGCCGGGCTCCATCATGTCGGCTATGGCGTCATTCCGTATCTCATGGTATTCGCCGTCCTCGCATTTGGTCATGTTTACAATTGCTTTTACATCACCTGTCTCGACTTCCATCAATACTGCCACTCCCGATATGGCGTCTATCTCCTTCAGCTTGTCCACCAGTGCCTTTTCGGCGATATCCTGCATGCCGACATCGATCGTACTGACGATATCGCATCCGTCTACAGGAGGCCTGTCGACAATGTTGAGCCATTTGTTCATTACCTTTTGGCGATGAGTCAGTCCGTCAGTTCCTCTCAATATGGAGTCAAAGGCCAGCTCCATGCCGTTCTTTGCGGAGTCAATGGCCGGATACATGTCGCCCAGCGTGCGTTGTGCCAGTGAGCCGAACGGCTTTTTTCTCTGATTGAACGCCTGCTCTTTGAATCCTCCTTTGTACCGGCTTAGCCTGAATACCGGCAATTGTCTCACCTCCTTATACTGGATATAGGAGATGCGGCCGGGATAGAGCAGAAAGTTGCGCCTTTTTTCCTTTCTTCCCTTTTTGATGTGCGCCTTGAATTCGGCCGCGCTCTTGTCAGGGAATATTTTGTGCATTCCCTTGCATATCTCGTCCAGATGCAGCATCAGCAAGGAGTCCTTTTCCTCTCCTCCCGCCACGAAGTCCATGTAGATTTTATATTCGGGCAGACTGCTTGCCATCAGCTGGTTATCGGCCGAAAGGATGTTTCCCCTCATCGGCTTTACCACCACATTGGTTGCAATGTACTGTCTGGAAACGATTTCCCAATAGTCCCGCTCTCCGAACATGATTACGGCGGCCTTGACAATGATGGATATTCCTATCACAGCCATCAGTACCACGATGCAGAGATACCGTTGCATTATGTTTCTGTTCTTTGCCATGGCTTATTTGATTAGGTAAGGAGGATTGGCTGACGTTTGCAGCCGGGCCTCCCCTTCCGGGAAATATTCCTCAATCTTTGACTGGCGGCTCTTTTCTGTCAGTTCAGACGAACGGGTAAGCGCGTCATACCTTATGTCTGTCAGCTCCTTTTTCAGCCTGTCTATTTCAATCATCTTCTGCTGGCAGTCGTAACGGTTGCTGATATATATAATCGCGTAAAGCACAATCAGCAGCAGCAGCGGTATTTGACGCCTGAAAAAGTCGTGATTCAGAATATCGCCGCCCACAATATCCATGAAAGACATGCCGCCCGCACGGCTTGTCTTTTTATCGGGGGCTTCCTCCTGTCTCTTGCTTTCCTCCGGCAGCGGCTCCTCCGTTTGTGCGGTTGTAATGTTGTTGTTTGCGTGCTCGTCCATAATCGGTATGCTATTCTTCAGTCGTTTTCTTTTCGGCGATTCTCAGTCTGGCGCTTCTTGAGCGCGGATTCCGTTCCCGCTCATCCTCATCCGGCACGATCGCCTTATTGCTTACTAACCGGAAAGGAGTCCGCGCGTTCCCGAAGAAATCCTTCTCCGTTACCCCCTCGCAGTTGCCCGTCTTCATCAGGTTCTTCACCATCCGGTCTTCTATCGAGTGATAAGTGATGACTACCAGCCGGCCGCCCGGTCTCAGCATGTCCGTGGCGGCTGTAAGCATCTCTTTCAGTGATTCCGTCTCGTGGTTCACCTCTATGCGCAGAGCCTGGAACGCCTTGGCCAGTTCCTTTTTCTCGTGTTCCTTTCCTGACAGCGGCTTTATTACGGCGAGAAAATCCTCTATGGTCTCTATACGCCTCTTCGCGCGTGCCTTCGCCAGCGCGGAAGCCAGCCTGCGGCTGTTTCTCAACTCTCCGTACAGATAAAGCACGTTTGCCAGCCGTTCTTCATCATACGTGTTCACCACTTCGGCGGCCGTCAGTCTCGATTGCCTGTTCATCCGCATGTCCAGCCCGCCCTCGAAGCGGAAAGAGAATCCTCTTTCCGGGTCGTCAAACTGATGTGATGACACGCCAAGGTCCGCCAGAATGCCATCAGCCTGTTCATGCCCGTAATATTTCAGGAAGTTGCGCAGATAGCGGAAGTCGCTCCTTACAAGCGTAAGGCGCGGGTCGGCAATGACATTCCTCACGGCATCCTCATCCTTGTCAAAACCGTACAGACGCGATTCCGGATCCATCCGGCTCAGTATCTCTTTGGAATGTCCGCCTCCGCCAAAGGTTGCGTCCACATAAACGCCTCCCGCACGTATGTTCATCCCATCCACGGCGGGCTTCAGCAAAACGGGGATATGATATGCGGTTCCTTCACTCATTACAGGCCTCATCATTTTTTCGTATTCAAAATATTCCCTATGGCACAGGCGGATTCGCCGCGTCCCCTGAAAAAAGCATGCAGGCCGGCTTTTTGCCTGTATCCCGGCGGCATCGCCCGTTCCGGTAAGAACATGCCTCTTGCCTGATGACGGCGCATTCATGAATGCCGCCTTATGATAGGATTCAAACGGTAAAAATACATACTTCCACGCAATTCCCCGCTCTTTTTAACTAAAAACATTCTTATTATTTATTAACAGCCTGTTAACAACCTCTGCCAGTCCGCGCGGCGGGCTATTTCTTCCCTGTCAGCAGCTTTAGAATCATGCCGCCAATCTTCCGTTCTATACCGGCCTTGGATGTAGGTATGCCGGTTTTACGGGCAAACCTTTGCTTTGCCCGCGTAATGCCTAATGCCCTTTTCAAAGAGAAAGAGAGGCCGGGAATTCCTGTGTTTGTTCTTCTTGCCATATTGATGTTTGTCTTTATGCCCGGTCATCATCCTCGTCACTATGCGGGGAAGACTATCCCGGGACCGGTTCTTATTGTATTATGTTAATATAACGTGAGTCCGAATAAGCATAAATATAATCTATTTGTAAAACAGGAACATAGCGATAAAAGCATTAAGTTTATAGTGGAAAACCAAACATTTAAGCGGTTATCACTATGTTCACAGAGGCTAAAATTACAGA
>CAYUIJ010000064.1:0-2154 GCA_964444735.1 uncultured Bacteroides sp.
GTCCAAGACGGCGGACAAGTCGGCCGCCGTGCTCGACAGGATAAATCCAATGGTGGAAATCCGCGTCTCAGCCACTCCTAAAACCTCCAATCCGAAAGAAAAGGTAACGGTATACCGTCAGGATGTAATAGCGGCAGAAATGATAAAAAAGGAAGTGGTGCTCAACCCCGAGATAGAGCTCAACTTCAGCAACGAGCTGGAGCTCAACGCCAACCTTATCAAGGCGGCACTGAAAAAACGGAATCAAATTGCCCAGGCTTACAAAGAAGCGGGCTCCGGGGTGAACCCCCTGCTGCTCATCCAGCTGCCCAACGACACGAAAGAGACAATGACAGCCGAAGATGCCGCCGTGGCCGAACAGGTGAAGAAATACCTCGATGTGATGTGCGGCATTACCACCGACAATCACCGTCTGGCAATATGGCTTGCCGGAGAGAAAGAGAACCTTGCCGGATTGGAGGATCCGGACAACATGACCGAAGTCCTGCTTTTCAAGGAAGCCGTCGCCTTGGGATGGGACTGCCCGCGGGCAGCCGTACTGCTCATATTCCGCAAGCTGCAAAGCGACCAGTTCACCATACAGACCGTAGGCCGCATCATGCGCATGCCGGAGCAGAAGCATTACTCCAAAGGGATCCTGAACTCCGGCTATGTATTTACCGACATCGCCAGAGACAAGATACAAATCGTCACTGCTGATGCAGGCTACATTCTGAAAAACACCATCGTAGCCCGCCGCCGCGACGGACTGAAGAACGTGCGGCTGCCGGCCTGCTACCCGGAAAGGCCCAATGCAGAACGAAATTATCTGGGACCGGACTTCCGCAAGACGCTTTATGAAGAAGCCCGCAGATTCTGGAACTTGGAACAGGGAAAGCTTCTGTTCTCATTCGAAGAGTCTGCCGGGCAGGACAATGAGGACGAGAACACCCCGCTGCCCGACAGCCCGACAGGCGAAAACAGGAAGAGGGTGGCAGGATCCATCCGTTTGGATGTCAAGAACATCAACATCGAAATACCGCAGGACGTGCATTTCCAGAACGAAGAGCAGACATTAGATGCGGGAACCGTAAAATACGCAAGAAAGGCTACAGAGATTGACCGGGTATTCATGGCCTATATCGCCTCCAAGGGGCACCGGTTTGAAAGCAAGGGACGCACTGACAAGATTGCGGGCTACCTGCTTGAGATGATTGGCGACTTTTTCGGGATATACGATACGGATGCGAAGAAAACGGTACTTTATCACCTGAACAAGCCTCAATTTGACCGCATCATAGACTCTGCACTGGAAAGATATGCCCGGCTGCGCGAAAAGGCAAAAAAAGAATCGGCTGCAAAGAGAGTGTTCAGGAAATACGACTGGGAGGTTCCCGAAGAGCGGATATACGACAGCGAAACGAGCCATGAGGAGGAATCCCGGAGCCATGCGCTGCTGCCTTTTGTCCAGCTCAATCAGGCCTCCGGCCAGGAAAAAAGCTTCATCGCCTATCTGGAGCAGAACAGCCAATACATAGACTGGTGGTACAAGAACGGAGACAAGGGCAAGCAGCACTATGCCATAGAGTACAATGCCGGTGACGGAAACGCGAAAGCACTGTTTTACGTGGATTTTATCATCCGCATGAAAAACGGCCACGTCTGTCTGTTCGACACCAAAAGCGCAGACAGCGATATCTTCGCCCCTGACAAGCACAACGCACTGCTGCAATACATTAAGGAAAACACTACAGCCGAGATGCCATTGTACGGCGGCATCATCATCCAGAAAGACGGGAACTGGCTGTATTCTCCGGTTCCCATTGAAAACACCACCGACACATTGGACTGGAACTGCTTTTATCCTCAAAACGCATAGCGCCATGGCAAAAGGAACACATACCCCGGAACCAGCGCATTGCGGCAGCCGGAAGACAGGGAGCAGGAAACACTTTAACGGAACCGCCCCGGCCGGTGCGCCACCAAGGCAAGGCGCATGGACAGCAGCGGGAACATATTCTGAAAAAACAGACAAGAACAAATGAAGACAACGCTTTTACAAACAATCTGTATCACAGCCCTTGCCATGTGCAGTATTGCCGCATGCAGCAGGAAAAACAAAGATACGGAGGGCACCGTGCTGCTAATCGAGACCACCAAAGGCGACATCCGTAT
>CAYUIJ010000064.1:2164-13863 GCA_964444735.1 uncultured Bacteroides sp.
GTATGACGACACGCCAAAGCACCGTGACAACATAATCAGGCTTGCCAAAGAAGGATTTTATAACGGCATACTCTTTCACCGCGTAATCAAAGACTTCATGATTCAGGCAGGCGACCCGGCATCGAGACACGCATCCGATACGGCGGCATTAGGATCGGGAGACACGGGCTATACCATCCCCGCCGAATTCGTATATCCCCGGCATTTTCACCGCCGGGGAGCATTGTCGGCCGCACGCGAGGACGATGACGCCAACCCTGAAAAGGAGTCGTCAGGATGCCAGTTCTTTATCGTAACCGGAAAGACATTCAATGAAGCCGGACTGGATGACTTGGAATCACAAATGAACCGGAACATGCTGCATTCGGAATTCAACCGTCTGGCACGCCGGCGCATGAAAGAAATATCCGCGATGCGTGAGGTCAATGACTCCGCCGGGCTGAAAAAGCTTCAAGACGAGCTGACAGGACAGACTGAAAAAACAGTGCTTCAGAATCCGTTCCGCTTTACCAAAGAACAACGTGACATTTACAAGACCGAAGGAGGAGCTCCCCATCTTGACGGACAATACACCGTATTCGGGGAAGTCATTGAAGGAATGGACGCAGTGTACCGGATTCAGAATGCAAAGACCGACCGTGCCGACCGTCCGAGAGAAAACATTGCAATAAAGAAAATAACCGTAGAAGAATAAACCCCGCCAATGATAAGAGTCAACAGACACATACTCGCCAACGGACTGACCGTTGTGCACAACGAAGACAAAAACACGAACATGGCGGCACTCAGCCTCCTCTACAAGGCGGGTGCCCGCGATGAGCCGCCCTGCCGTACAGGACTTGCGCACCTGACAGAGCACCTGATGTTCGGAGGCTCGGCCAATATCCCCGACTACGATACCCCCATGCAAACGGCCGGAGGCGAAAACAACGCATGGACAAACAATGATATCACGAACTACTACCTCACCTTACCTGCAAACAACATCGAAACAGGGTTCTGGCTGGAATCTGACCGGATGCTAAGTCCGGACTTCAGCCAAAGAAGCCTTGACATACAAAAACAGGTGGTTATTGAAGAGTTCAAGCAACGAAGCCTGAACCAGCCGTATGGAGACGTTCCCCATCTGCTGCGTTCAATGGCATACAAAGCGCATCCGTATCAGTGGCCCGCCATCGGAAAGGAAACAAGCCATATAGCCGGCATCACTCTGGATGACGTGAAAAAATTCTTCCTCACCTATTATGCCCCCGGCAATGCGGTTCTGGCTGTAAGCGGCAACATACCGTTCGAGTACACGGTGCGGCTTGCTGAAAAGTGGTTCGGGCCTGTTCCCGCACGCAACGTACCGGCCAGACGACTTCCCAAGGAGCCATGCCAGAGAGAGGAAAGACGACTGGAGGTGACACGCCCGGTCCCCGCCGATGCCCTGTATGTATGTTTTCACATGTGCGGCCGCACGCACCCCGACTATTATGCCTTTGACATGCTGTCGGACATTCTTGCGAACGGCAAATCCAGCCGGCTGATCCAACGGCTCGTCATCGGGCGGCAGATCTGCTCAAGCGCGGATGCATCCATTACAGGCAGTCTGGACGAGGGGCTGCTTGTCATTACAGCCAGGCATAGTCAGGGACATACCCTGGAAAAGACAGAGCGTGCCATTTGGGACGAACTTGACGCACTCAGGATAGACGGTATCAGCAATCACGAGCTCGAAAAGGTCAAGAACCGGTATGAGTCAGAACATATATTCAACAACATCCACTACCTGAACGTGGCAACCAATATGGCCTGTTTTGAAATGTCCGGCCATGCGGAAGACCTTAATGACGAAGTGAGGAAATACAGATCCGTAGATTCCGGACAGATACGCCGCGTGGCCCAAGAGTGCTTCCGCCCGTCCAACTGCTGCACTCTTCTGTATAAGGCCGGGAAGCAGTGAAGCAAGCCGGCGGCATCACTTACCCCGGATACCGGCCCTGAGGATTCCGCCGGAAAGCGGCACCTGCCGTCCCTACGCCTCCGCATCAAGCCCCGCAAAAAGCTTCAGCACTCCCCTTCCGGCGCGCCGCGGCATATCCGGCGTGAAAAAAACAATGACGCACATATTGCTTTTGCGCCTGAATCTTGCTATCTTTACACACGGGCTTCGGCCCGGAAGCCGCCAGTGCCCGGAGCACGGGCGGAATTTTCCGCAAGACCGGCCGGTGCAGGCATGCGTTATTATCATAGCCTTTACAAAAAACAAAGAGACATTCCATGGCAGACTACTTCAAATCAACCCAAGTAAAAATTGTCCTCGGCTACATTTTACTGTGCCTGCTGTTAGGCTTTTCGGCCAACTACATCTACCAGAAAATGAAAGATCTGACAAATACGGAAGGCTACGAACAGAAAATCAACGAACAGCGTCTGGCTACCTACAGGGTACTGAACCAACTCTATCAGACCGAGCTTATCGGACAATCGGTGAGTACCGGGCAATTGAAAGAATTCGGCAAATACCAGAAAGCCGTGCACTATGCCGGAATATCCATCCAAGAGCTCCAGAACCTGCTTACCGACAGCCTGCAAAAAGCCCGCCTCGACACCATCAGGCTGCTGATGAGACAGAAAGAACAGACCATGTACAACCTGCTGCATGCCATGCATGACGCCAACTCCGGACTGATATACCAGCAAAAAATAGAAAGCATCATACACAGACAAGATACAACCGGTGACGTACATAATGCAAAAAAAGTACAGAAAAAAGAAATCATCAGCAAGAAATCGTATGTGGTGAGACAAAAGCGCCCCAACATTTTCAAACGGATAGCGCAAGTATTCGCCCCGCCCAAAGAAGACTCCACCTTAGTGACCGATACACAGCGCGAACTGATAACCGACACCTTGGTAAAAGAATACAATCCGGCCGATACGGTAGCCAGCATTCTGCGCTCCATACAGACTCAGGTGGATGACAGCGTGTCACTGCTAAGAAACGACATCCAATATAAAATAAACCGTTTCAAGCGGAACAGCAACGAACTGAACGCACGCATGAACCAGATGCTGCAGACATTCGAGCAGGAAGAGCTCAGACTGATTGTCCAAAAGATGAACTTCCAGAAAAGCACCAGACGGAAGTCGGCTCAGGCCATTGCGTGGGTAGCCGCCGCAGCCTTACTGCTGGCCGCCATATTCATAGTCCTCACAGGACGTGACATTACCAGAAGCAACCATTACCGGCAGGAACTGGAAAAAGCCAAAAAAAGAGCCGAAGACTTACTGGACGCGCGAGAGAGACTCATGCTTACCATCACGCACGACATCAAGGCACCGGCAGGCTCCATCATCGGATATATAGACCTCCTGACCCGCATACTGAAAGAAGACCGTCCGCGCTTTTACCTTGACAACATGAAGAGTTCGGCCCGTCATCTGCTCAATCTGGTCAGTTCGCTACTCGACTATCATAAGCTGGAATCCCATAAAATGGAAATCAGCAAGGTGTCTTTCTCACCTTTCCAGCTGTTTGAGACCATATACAACAGCTATCAGCCAATGGCCAAAGAAAAAGGCCTGACTCTCAGATATCACGCCAGCGAGAACTGCAAGCGCTTTTACTGGGGAGATCCGTTCCGTATCAGGCAAATCACAGACAACCTGCTTTCAAACGCGCTGAAATTCACCAGTCAGGGAAGCATCAGCCTGGAGGCCGCATACAAAACAGATCGCCTTATATGGGCGGTAAGCGATACAGGCAGCGGAATCTCACAGAAAGAAAAAGAAAGCATCTTCAAGGAGTTTACGCGGCTTAAAAACGCCCAGGGAGCAGAAGGCTTCGGACTGGGACTGGCCATTGTCCAACGCCTCACAGCCCTGATGGACGGAGACATAGAAGTCAACAGCAAGCCGGGCTCGGGCACGACATTCACCATTTCGCTGCCCATGAAGCCGGTATCCGGGAACGTCATTGAAAAGGACCATACCCCCGGACAAAAGCAAGCGGGACAGAAAGACCTCAGACCTCTTCCCAACGGACAAAAGATAAAGCTCATCTTCATTGACGATGACCGCATACAACTGGACCTTACAAAGTCTATGCTCCATTCGCCGCAATTGCAGGTTACCTGCTGTGACAGCCCCGACATTCTGCTATATCTGCTCAAAAAAGAAAAGTCCGACATTCTTTTTACCGATATCCAAATGCCGGCCCTGAACGGTTTCAATCTGCTCAAGGAAATAAGGCGGCAGACCCATGAGGCCGGCCGGCTCCCGGTTGTGGCACTCACCGCGCGGAGTGACATGAACGAAGAAGAATTCATCCGGCAGGGATTTACAGCAGCGCTCCACAAGCCTTACACACAAGGCGAGCTCATCAGGCTGATAACGTCCATTACAGGATGGGATATCACACTTCAACAATCTCCGGCAACCGGTAGCGAGAGCAGGGAAAATTTCAATTTCTCCGCACTGACCGCCTTTGCAGAAAACGACCCTGAGGCATCGGCCGGAATTATCCGCTCGTTCATCGAAGAGACACAGACAAACCGCAACACGCTTGAAGAAGCGCTCAAAAACGGTGACAGCCGTCTTATACGCCATATCGCCCACAAGCAGCTGCCACTGTTCACCATGATCGAAGCCCAAGACTGCATACCCGTATTAGTATGGCTTGAGAAAGAGCCCTACAATGAAATCACATTGCCGGCCGCACAAAAAGTCAACTTTGTCTTACAGCAGACGGATGCCATCATCAGGGAAGCTATAAAAAGATATAAAATCAAGACAGTATCATAAAAAAGACCTATCTTTGCCCCATGAACGGAATAGAGAAAACAATGCCGACATTCATTTTAATCGTAGACGATGATATAACATTCTCGCTCATGCTGAAAACATGGCTGGGCAAAAAAGGCTTTCAGGCAGACACCGTAAGCAGTGTGGCTCATGCCCGTCGTGAACTGACGAGCAAGGATTATGACCTGGTACTTTCAGACCTTCGTCTGCCTGATGAAGACGGCATGCAGCTGCTGACATGGATGAACAAAAAAAACATGGAATGCCCTCTTATCATCATGACCGGCTATGCCGACATCCAATCGGCCGTACAGGCAATGAAACGCGGTGCCAGCGACTATATATCCAAGCCGGTACAGCCCGATGAACTTCTAAAGAAAATAAAAGAGACGTTACAGGAAAGGACTTCCAAACCTGAAAGACCTGCCTCACAGGCGCAGGCAACTTCAGATAACGTCTCCTCATTGCTGAGCCCGCAAAACTTTCTGGAAGGCGGAAGCGAGGCGGCGCGTCAGCTATACAGCTACGTCCGTCTGGTAGCCCCTACCCACATGTCTGTCTTGATCAACGGAGCAAGCGGTACGGGAAAAGAGTATGTAGCACGTAAAATCCACCAGTTAAGCAAAAGGGCAGACAAACCGTTTATTGCCATTGACTGCGGCTCGATACCCAAAGAGCTGGCAGCTTCCGAATTTTTCGGATACACAAAAGGTTCCTTTACCGGAGCTGTTGCCGACAAGACCGGCGCATTCGTTGAAGCCAACGGAGGAACCCTGTTTCTGGATGAAATAGGCAACCTCAGCTACGATGTGCAGATACAGCTGCTACGCGCATTGCAAGATCATCATATACGGCCTATCGGCTCAACAAAGGAAACAGAAGTCGACGTGCGTGTGATAAGCGCGACTAACGAAGACCTTGAAAACGCCATTGCAAAAGGTAATTTCCGTGAAGACTTCTATCACCGCATCAATGAATTCACACTGCAAATGCCTTCACTGAAAGAACGTCAGGAAGACATTCTTCTTTTTGCAAATTTCTTCCTTGATCAAGCCAACCGCGAACTGGAACGCAATCTAACAGGCTTTGACATCCAGGCATCGGAAGCATTGCAGCGCTATTCATGGCCCGGTAATCTAAGACAGCTAAAAAACGTGGTAAAACGTGCAACGCTCCTTGCACAAGAACGATACATCACGCTTCAGGACATAGGCGGCGAGCTAAACGAAACGGCCGGTACCGTATCATCCCTATGCCTGCACAACGAAAAACACGAAAAACAGCAGATACTTGACGCTCTCCGCCAGACAAACAACAACAAGAGCAGGGCAGCCGTCCTGTTGGGAATAGACAGAAAGACGCTTTATAACAAACTGAAGCTATACAACATACAATACCCCCTTGAATACTGACACACGGTGCAGAAACATCCTGCACCGGAGTACCGGCACTTTTTTCCCCTCCTCCTCTCTCCATTTTTCCCCTCCCCCGGCTGACTGCAAAACACGGCAAATGACAAAAAAACATTCTTTAAAAAACAACAGCCTCATAGCCGGACATACACCGTTTTTTTAATTAAAACGCCTCAAAAATTTACGCATGGGCGCAACTCCTGTCAATATACAGAGCCAGAGCATCCAGCCTTATCTGTTTTCTGTCACGGATATTATGCAAACAGACAAAAAGATTTGCCATCTGCAGAAAAAAGACGTATTTTTACAAAGTATTCAGAAATTCATGCTTACTATGAAAAAAACCATTCTACTCGCCGCCTTATTGCCGGCCATATCCCCGCTGCCTGCCCAAACAATGGAAGAGGCGTTCCAGCAGGCTGCCCAGGTTGTGCAGAATATCAGACAAACCGAATTTCCAGACCGTACGTTCAATATCATTGAATACGGAGCCGTGCCCAATCAGGAAGACAGACTAAACCATGAGGCCATCAACTTAGCCATTCTGTCATGCAACCAGGCCGGCGGAGGTACCGTAGTAGTACCCAAAGGCGATTTCTACACCGGGCCCATAACATTGAAGAGCAATGTAAACCTCCGTCTGGAAGAAGGAGCCACACTAAAATTCACAACAGACCAGTCATATTACTTCCCGGCCGTACTCACACGGTGGGAAGGAACAGACTGCTATAACGCACACCCGCTTATCTACGCTTATGGCGAAACAAACATTGCACTTACCGGAAAAGGGACAGTAGACGGACAGGGAGCCGCCGATGCATGGTGGTACATGAAAGGCGGACGCTATGCCCAAGAAGGAAAAATCAATCAGGAAACGGGCGGGCGTGACCGTCTGCTCGGCATGGCCGAAACTTTCACTCCCATTGACCGCCGCATCATGAAGCCGGAAGACGCACTTCGCCCGCAGCTTGTCAATTTCTACCGCTGCAACACGGTACTTATTGAAGACGTAACACTGAAAGACTCGCCTTTCTGGGTAATTCATCCCCTATTCTGCCAGAATCTGATTGTACGCAATGTAACCGTAAACGGACTTGGGCCAAACAATGACGGATGCGACCCCGAATCGTGCAAAAACGTACTCATTGAAAGATGCTCATTCAATACGGGAGACGACTGCATAGCCATCAAATCGGGCCGCAATGCCGACGGACGCCGCTGGGCAACTCCCAGTGAAAACATCATTGTGCGCAATTGCAAAATGAAAAACGGACACGGAGGAATCGTTGTGGGAAGCGAAATCTCAGGAGGATACAGGAACCTATATGTTGAAAACTGCGAAATGGACAGCCCGCAGCTTGACCGCATAGTCCGCATCAAGACCAGTACCTGCCGCGGAGGAATCATTGAAAACCTGTTTGTACGCAATATAAAAGCAGGAGTATGTAATGAGACAGTAATACGCATCAACCTTCAGTATGAAGGCAAGGAAAAATGTGACCGAAGCTTTCCGCCCGTTGTACGTAACGTCAATCTGGAAAACATCACATGCGAGAAAAGCAAATTCGGCATCCTTATCAACGGTCTTGACGAAGACGACAACATCTATAATATCAATGTAAGGAATTGTACGTTCAATAATGTCTCGGCCAAAGGGAACAGGCTGACGGGAAAGTACCACAACATAAACTTCGCCAATGTGAAAATCAACGGGAAGACCGTAAAGAAAGCCCAATCGGACGCGGAAGGAGATTTTGAGACATTCTGAACACGAAAACAATCTTTTCTGATGCATGCATGATACAACGCGGTTTTTTACAGCCTTTAACATAAAGACCGGCCGATTTCCGCGTTCATTTATCAGAGAGAACTACTGCCTATGAAACACTACATACCTGTCTTGAGCATTGCAGGCAGCGATTGCAGCGGAGGGTCCGGAATTCAGGCCGATGTGAAAACCATATCGGCATTAGGCAGCTATGCCGCTGCGGCCATTACGGCGGTAACCGTACAAAACACTTGCGGAGTACGCGCCATCTACCCCATTCCGGCGGATATAATCAAGAGACAGATACAGGCGGTAATGGAAGACATACACCCTCTGGCAGTGAAAATAGGAATGGTCAATGACATTGCCGCCATTCATGCCATTGCAGAAATACTCAACGCCTGCCATCCTCAATACATTGTCATTGATCCGGTCATGGTGTCAACCAGCGGATACAGGCTAATAGACGAAGAGGCTGTTGAACTGCTCAAAACAGAACTGATTCCTCTGGCAACCGTAATCACTCCCAATATGAAAGAAGCGGAAGTCCTCTACGAAAGCCCTGTCTCCACACTGGCCGAAATGGAAAAGGCCGCATCGGCACTTCTCCGTCTGGGATGCCGGAGCGTATTGATAAAAGGCGGGCACCTCGAGGGCAATGAAATGACCGACATACTGCTGACAGACAAGAATTCATCTCCCATTCACTATTCGGGGACAAAAGCAGACAGCCACAACACACACGGCACAGGCTGCACCCTTTCATCAGCCATTGCCACTTTCCTGGCACAAGGCCTTTCTCTTTCAGAAGCAGTCAGAAAGGCAAAAAACTATGTATATAACGGAATCCTGTGCGGAAAAGATATCCATACCGGCAACGGACACGGCCCTCTGAACCACTTCTTTTCTCCCATTCCCATGAAAATAAAAGAATAATTTGGCCAGACAGTCAAAATATTCATAACTTTACAGCATTAAAAACACAGACCATAATCGTCAAAAAAAACGAAAACAAATATGAAAGCATTTGTATTCCCCGGGCAGGGAGCACAATTTCCCGGAATGGGCAAAAACCTCTATGAGAACAACCCGTCAGCAAAAGAACTTTTTGAAAAAGCCAACGGCATATTGGGTTTCCGCCTCACTGACATCATGTTTGAAGGAAGTGACGAAGACTTACGCCAGACCAAAGTTACCCAGCCGGCCGTATTCCTGTATTCGGTAGTCTCTGCATTGTGCATGGGCGATGAATTTAAGCCCGAAATGACAGCCGGCCATTCATTGGGAGAATTTTCCGCTCTCGTAGCTGCCGGCGCGCTTTCATTTGAAGACGGCCTGAAACTGGTATATGCCCGCTCAACGGCAATGCAAAAAGCATGTAAGGCCACACCTTCAACAATGGCCGCCATCATTGGATTGCCTGATGAAAAAGCCGAAGAAATCTGCGCTGACATAACCAGAGGGACCAATGAAATTGTCGTTGCAGCAAATTACAATTGTCCCGGACAGGTTGTCATTTCAGGTACCATTGAAGGAATCAGCAAAGCCTGCAGACTGATGAAAGAGGCAGGTGCCAGACGTGTATTACCGCTCAAAGTAGACGGTGCTTTCCACTCTCCATTGATGAGCCCGGCCAAAACAGAGCTCGAAGCAGCCATTCAAGCTACCACATTCCACCAGCCGAAATGCCCGGTATATCAAAATGTAGACGCACTTCCACACACCTCTGCAGAAGAAATAAAAACCAACCTCATAGAACAACTGACTTCATCTGTACGCTGGACCCAAACCGTAAAAAACATGATTAACGACGGTGCCGATGAATTTACAGAGTGCGGGCCGGGAGCAGTACTGCAAGGCCTGATCAAAAAAATTGACAAAAACGCAAATGCACACGGAATTGTCTGACAGATAACACATTATAAAAATGAATACTGAAAAGTCCAAAATCGTTATTTACCAAGTCATTCCCCGCTTATTTGGCAATTCACGCATACCTACCCAAGAAAACGGGACAATAAAAGAAAACGGATGCGGCAAGATGGCCGACTTTACCATAAAAGCTCTCAGCGAAATAAAGAAGCTGGGAGCTTCTCATATATGGTATACCGGTATCATCGAGCACGCAACCCAGACCGATTATTCACAATACGGCATACAACCGGACCATCCGTCTATAGTAAAAGGCAAAGCCGGATCACCCTATGCCATCAAAGATTACTATGACGTAGACCCGGACCTGGCAACCAGTGTCCCTGACCGTATGAAAGAGTTTGAAGATCTTGTCAGGCGCACCCATCAGGCAGGACTGAAGGCAATCATCGACTTTGTTCCCAATCATGTCGCACGCCAATATCATTCTGATGCAAAACCTGCAGGAGTCAAGGATTTAGGGGAAGATGACCGTAGCGACATGCGCTTTTCTTCTGATAACAACTTTTACTACGTTCCTTATACACCGCTGAAAACACCTGTCCTTCCACAGGATTTTTATACTCCTCCTTATCAGGAGTATCCGGCCAAAGCGACAGGCAATGATCGGTTTGACGCTGAGCCCACCGTATACGACTGGTATGAGACCGTCAAGCTGAACTATGGCGTAGACTATTTTGAGAACAGAAGCAAGCATTTTGATCCCATCCCCGATACATGGAAAAAGATGCGCGATATCCTTTTGTTCTGGGCAGGCAAAAACATTGACGGATTCCGTTGCGACATGGCTGAAATGGTACCGGTTGAATTCTGGCACTGGGCTATACCGCAAGTAAAAAAGGCACATCCGTCTATCATATTCATAGCCGAAATCTACAACCCGGCGGAATTCCGCAACTATATATTCAACGGACAGTTCGACTATCTGTATGACAAGGTTATACTATATGATGTACTGCGTAACGTCATCGGAGGATTTACATCCGCCATGTCTATCTGTCACTGCTGGAAAAAGGTGGAAGGCATCACCGAGCACATGCTGAACTTTCTGGAAAACCATGACGAACAGCGCATTGCATCCGACTATTTCGCCTGCAACGGATACAAAGGAAGAGCCGCAATGATAGTATGCGTATGCATGAACACTAATCCTGTAATGGTGTATTCCGGACAGGAACTGGGCGAAAGAGGCATGCATCATGAAGGCTTCAGCGGACGGGACGGACGTACCACCATTTTCGACTACTGGAATATTGACTCAATAAGCCGATGGCGGAACAAAGGAACTTTTGACGGATCCCTGCTTACCAAAGAGGAAAAAGAACTACAGCAATTCTATAAAACACTGCTCAATCTGTGCCATACGGAAAAAACAATCATCGAAGGCCTTTTTTTTGACTTGATGTATGCCAATGTAGAGAACCGGAAAATCAATACATTCAGACAATATGCATTCTTGAGAAAAAAAGACAATGAGCTATTGCTTGTCATTGCCAATTTCGATGAAATGCCCGTATCCGTCAGTGTGATTATACCACGCCATGCCTTTGATTTTCTATGCATCCCCTCAATGAAAGAAATTCAAGCAACAGATCTTATCAGCGGGGAAACAGAAACCATAGCCCTGATGCCCGACAAACTGACATCAACTCATATTGACGCCTTGAACGGAAAGATACTGAAATGTCTGTTCTGATTCTTAAATTATTCGTTGTATCTTTGCGGTACTTTGCCAACGATTGAACGCATACGGAATGAACAGGAAAGAGCTGTATAACAAGATACTGAAACTCGGCGGC
>CAYUIJ010000065.1:0-13718 GCA_964444735.1 uncultured Bacteroides sp.
TCAACCAACAGTTATATTATAATATTATGGATTATATAATGGCGGTCAAATGTGGAAAAAGCCTTTTTCATGTCGTATGATTTTAGTTCTCAATTGCTATAACCAATCTTTTAAATGATGTTGATTTATTATTATACTGTCTTGTTTTGCTGATTATTACAATAAATTTGTGACGATATCAACGTTTATATGAACACTAAACAACAAAATCAATTTACTTTTTATAACTTTGCTACGTTTTTAATTGTTTTGAATGAAAGATTATTTTGATATACGTAACCAGCAGATAGACAGCAAAGAACTGGAACTTGAGAATGCCTTGCGCCCTTTGCAGTTCTCTGACTTTAGCGGTCAAGACAAGGTGGTGGATAATTTGCAGGTGTTTGTAAAAGCTGCACGTATGAGAGGAGAGCCTTTAGACCACACTTTGTTGCATGGGCCTCCCGGATTAGGGAAAACAACTTTAAGCAACATCATTGCTAATGAATTGGGGGTAGGGTTTAAGATTACTTCCGGACCAGTGCTTGACAAACCGGGCGATTTGGCCGGACTACTTACATCATTGGATTCGAATGATGTGCTTTTTATTGATGAGATTCATCGTTTGTCACCGATAGTGGAAGAGTATCTTTATTCGGCAATGGAGGATTACCGTATAGATATCATGATTGATAAGGGGCCTTCGGCACGTAGCGTGCAACTGGAGCTGAACCCGTTTACACTGGTAGGAGCAACTACCCGCAGCGGATTGCTCACTGCTCCTTTACGGGCACGTTTCGGTATCAATCTGCATCTTGAATATTATGATGACGGGGTTATCAGTCACATTATTTTGCGTTCGGCTAAGATACTGAATGTGTCTTGTGATGTGGAAGCTGCCAAAGAGATAGCGTCACGGAGTAGAGGGACACCCCGTATAGCCAATGCCCTATTGCGCAGGGTGCGTGACTTTGCACAAGTGAAAGGTTCCGGAAAGATTGACATTGAGATTGCGCGTTATGCTCTTGAGGCGTTGAATATTGACCGTTACGGACTGGATGAAATTGACAACAAGATTCTCGGAACCATTATTGATAAGTTTAAGGGAGGCCCTGTAGGGCTTACTACCATAGCTACGGCTTTGGGCGAAGATGCCGGAACGCTGGAAGAGGTGTATGAACCGTTTCTTATAAAAGAAGGATTCATAAAGAGAACTCCCCGTGGGCGTGAGGTTACCGAACTGGCCTATAAGCATCTGGGGCGTAACAGGTATACAAGTGAACGGGCATTATTTGATTAGTCGCTGAACCTGAATTATGGCAGAACTCAAATCATTGGCCAGAGATACGGCCATATATGGGCTGAGCAGTATTATAGGACGGTTTTTGAATTATTTGCTTGTGCCTTTGTATACCATAGTGTTGCCGGCGGAAACCGGAGAATATGGTATTGTCTCAAATATCTACTCATTTACAGCGTTGATGCTGGTGTTGCTGACATTTGGCATGGAAACGGGTTTTTTCCGCTTTGCCAATAAGCAGGGCGAGAATCCACAAAACGTATATGCAAATTCACTTTTGTTTGTAGGAGGACTTTCACTCCTGTTTATCATTGTTTGTCTTACTTTTTTGCATCCGCTGGCAGGGATGCTGGGCTATGGAAGCCATCCTGAGTTTGTGGGGATGATGGTGGTGGTAGTTGCGGTCGATTCGTTTCAGTGCATTCCCTTTGCATATTTACGTTATAAGAAACGCCCGATAAAGTTTGCCGCTATCAAGCTGTTTTCCATTGTGGGGAACATTGCGCTGAACCTGTTTTTCCTGTTGTTATGCCCGTGGCTGATGAAGGTTGCCCCGCAGGCGGTCAACTGGTTTTATGATCCGGACTATCTGGTAGGATATATCTTTGTGAGCAATCTTATATGCTCGGTTGTTCAGATGTTCTTTTTCATTTCCGAGCTGAAAGGCCTGTCTTACCGGATAGACCGTGCACTGATGAAGCGGATGATAAGCTATTCGTTTCCGATACTCATACTGGGATTAGCAGGCATTCTGAACATGACAGTAGACAAGATGATTTATCCTTTCCTGTATGAAGACCGTCATGAGGGATTGGTGCAGTTGGGTATTTACAGTGCTGTCAGTAAGATAGCCATGATAATGGCCATGTTTACCCAGGCTTTCCGGTATGCTTACGAACCTTTTGTGTTTGGAAAAACAAAGGATAAGGACAACAAGCAAACGTATGCAGCCGCCATGAAATACTTCCTTATATTTGCCTTTTTGGCTTTCCTTGCTGTCATGTTTTACATGGATATCCTGCGTTATCTGGTCGATTCCAGTTATTGGGAAGGATTGAGCGTAGTGGCTATTGTGATGGGAGCTGAAATATTCAAGGGAATCTATATGAACCTCTCGTTTTGGTACAAGCTGATTGACGAAACCTATTGGGGAGCTTGTTTTTCCATTATAGGCTGTGCAATCATTGTGGGACTGAACGTATGGCTGGTTCCTTTGTACGGGTATGTGGCTTCGGCATGGGCTTCGGTTGCCGGATATGCGGTTATCACCTTGCTCTCATACTGGATAGGACAGCGTAAGTATTTTATAGACTATGATATCAGGCACATGGCTGTATATGCGTTGTTTGTGGCAGTGCTTTATGCGATTTCGGAGGGCTTGCAACATCTGGGACTGTCAGTATGGGTACGTTTACTACTGAATACGGTGCTTTTGATTCTCTTTGTTTTTTATATACTGAAACGGGACCTTCCCGTAAAACAATTGCCGGTAATAGGGCATTTTTTCCGTTAAGGAAAGACTTTAATCACGAAAATGAATCTATAATCCATAAACTAAAACCAAATGAAAAGAACAATGACTAAACTGCTTGCCGGAATATTGTGTTCCGTAGCATTTGCATCCAATGTTTATGCCGATGAAGGCATGTGGGTGCTCAGTATGCTTAACAAGCGTTCACAGAAACAAATGAAAGAGTTGGGACTGAAGTTGTCGGCCAAAGAACTTTATAATCCCGATGGGCCATCGCTCAAAGATGCCATTGTCAGCTTTGGCGGATATTGCTCCGGAGTAGTGGTATCACCGGATGGACTGGTGTTTACCAATCATCATTGCGGATACGGCTCCATTCAGGAGCACAGTACCCCTGAGCACGACTATCTGAAGAACGGATTTGTGGCAAACAGTTATAAAGAAGAATTGCCTAATCCCGGCTTGCGTGTGAGTTTCCTTATCAAGACAGTTGACGTTACCGATAAGGTAAATGCCATGCTCAATGACCAGATGAGCGAGACGGAGCATCGTCAGAAAGTAGATTCCATTTCACATGTGCTTGAGAAAGAGGCTGTGGCAGAGAACGGGCAACTCCGTGCCGAAGTCGCTTCTTACTATCAGGGTAGCGAATATTATCTGTCACTCTATAAAGACTATAAAGATGTGCGTCTGGTATATGCTCCGCCTTCGTCATTGGGTAAGCTGGGAGGAGATACAGACAACTGGATGTGGCCGCGCCATACGTGTGACTTCTCTGTGTTCCGTATTTATGCCGACAAGAACAATGAGCCAGCCGAATATTCGTCCGAAAACCGGCCATACAAGGCTTCGGTTTATGCACCGGTTTCATTGAAAGGCTATAAAGAAAGCGACTATTGCATGACAATGGGATATCCAGGTTCAACCAGCCGTTATCTTTCTTCGTTCGGAGTAGACGAGCGTATGAAAACCCAGAATGCAGCCATGATTCAGATTCGCGGCATTAAGCAGGATATATGGGCTTCTTATATGGAGAAAGATGCCGATACACGCATCAAGTACGCGTCTAAGTTTGCACAGAGCTCCAATTATTGGAAAAACAGTATCGGAATGAACCAGAGTATAAACGATTTGGAAGTGATTGCCCAGAAACAAAATCTGGAACGCAGGTTGCAGACATGGATAGGGCAGCATCCTGATATGCAGAAGAAATACGGAACCATGATTCCCGACATGGAGAAAGCCTACGGATCACGTTTCAATGCTGCGCGTGCTTTAAGCTTCTTCTATGAATGTTTCTTTGGTTCGGCTGAACTTCCCCGTTTCATGATGACGCTCTTCCACGTAGATCAGAAGAATATGAATCCGGAAATGAAGGAAGCCGTTGAGGCTACGATTGGCAAATATTCCGATATGGATGTGAACATCGACAAGCACGTGTTTGCAACCATGCTTGAGAAGTATATCGAAAATGTGCCGGAATCTGAATACCGTCCGTCTTTCTATCAGATTATTGATAAGAAATTCAACGGTAACTGCCGTGCTTTTACCGACAGTGTATATGACAATTCACGGTTTGTCACTACACAGGGAATGGAACGCATTCTCAAGAATGATACCTCTTTCCATGTTGTTAAAGACCCGATGTTTGCGTTGACACTTGATTTGGCTAACTCGTACAACAAAATTGGATCCAGGATTGCGAAAGATAATGATGTGATTTCACTCAACGAGCGCAAGCTTTGCGATGCTTTACGCGAGATGGAGATTGACAAGGACTTCTATCCGGATGCGAACTCTACCTTGCGTATGAGTTATGGAGTGATAAGCAGTTACGATCCATTGGATGCTGTGCATTATAACTATTGCACCACTACAAAAGGTATCCTTGAGAAAGCCAAGAAAGGTGCCGGAAACAGCGATTACCTTATAGAGCCGGAAGTGTTGAAGATATTCAATGGAAATTATGGCCGCTACGGTGACAAGAAAGGTGATATGAATGCTTGTTTCCTCTCTACCAATGATATTACCGGGGGTAATTCAGGAAGCGGCATGTTCAACGGAAAGGGTGAGCTTATCGGTCTGGCATTCGACGGAAACTGGGAGGCCATGAGCGGTGACCTCGTATTCTCGCCCAAGTTGCAACGCTGCATCGGTGTGGATATTCGTTACGTATTGTACGTTATCGAGAACTACGGACATGCCTACCGCCTGATTAACGAACTTAAACTGAAATAAAAATCGTTTGTATAAAACGTCCTACGCTTTGCGATGGTGACAAAAAACTATAGCCCGGATGCCAATTTTTTCAGTGACCGGGCTACAGTTGCATGCAACAGGAGGAATCCTTTTATTGCAAAAGCTTCTGTGATACCTGCGGTAAGTTCCGTTTGAGGAGATGAGTCCGCCTTTGACAACTTCCGCATCAAATTTCTTGCCGGGTACGAAAAACACTTGTGGATTACCTGTTCTTCTTACTATTTTCCAGAAATCACGTAATGTCCGTCTCCGCAATGACGGCAGATCCCCTGTTTGTCCGGCAAATGGGAAACCGTATTTTGTCTTGAGAAAGTGATGACATACCTTACATTAAAGACTCACCCTCTGCAGGTATGATTGACAGGGCGGCTTCTTAATATTCATGGCAAGTCATTGCTTCTGCCCTTTGATGCCTGAAAATACAATTTTTTCGCAATGGACAAATTTTACGATGCAATAATCAACAAAGCCATTTTTTGTAAAAACCGTAATAAATGAGTATTTTTGTCGCACATTTGGTCTTATGCCGGGATTGAACGCACAGCACAAACCAAAATTAAAAATAAACGATTATATATTATGGCATTACAATGTGGCATTGTGGGGCTTCCCAATGTAGGGAAATCTACCTTGTTCAACTGCCTGTCGAATGCGAAAGCACAGGCAGCCAATTTCCCTTTCTGTACGATTGATCCAAACGTGGGAGTTATTACCGTTCCTGATGAGCGTTTGAACAAACTGGCCGGACTGGTGCATCCGGGGCGTATCGTTCCTACTACGGTGGAGATTGTGGATATAGCTGGACTGGTAAAAGGTGCCAGCAAGGGCGAAGGCTTGGGAAACAAATTCCTTGCAAACATTCGTGAGACAGATGCCATTCTGCATGTGTTACGTTGCTTTGATGATGACAATGTGATTCACGTAGACGGTAGTGTAAATCCTGTACGTGATAAGGAAATCATTGATGCCGAGCTCCAGTTGAAAGACCTTGAAACCATAGAAAACCGCATTCAGAAAGTGCAGAAACAGGCTCAGACCAATGGTGACAAGCAGGCCAGGATGCTTTATGATGTGCTTATTCGCTATAAGGAAGCGCTTGAACGAGGCAAATCGGCACGTACCGTGCAGTTTGAGGGCAAAGACGAGCAGAAAGCCGCCAAAGAGCTTTTTCTCCTTACTTCCAAGCCGGTGCTTTATGTTTGCAATGTCGATGAGGGCAGCGCCGTAAATGAAAACAAGTATGTAGGGCAGGTACGTGAGGCTATCAGGGAAGAAAGGGCCGACCTGCTGGTAGTGGCTGCAAGGATAGAATCGGAGATTGCCGAACTGGAGACATACGATGAGCGCCAGATGTTCCTGAAAGAAATTGGACTGGAAGAGCCGGGTGTGAACCGTCTTATCAAGGCTGCCTACAAGCTGCTGAACCTTGAGACTTTCATTACTGCTGGTGAGATGGAAGTCAAGGCATGGACTTATCAGAAAGGATGGAAAGCTCCGCAGTGTGCCGGTGTGATTCATTCCGACTTTGAGAAAGGCTTTATCCGTGCAGAGGTAATCAAGTATGAAGACTATCTGAAATACGGTTCTGAGGTTGCCGTGCGCGAAGCCGGAAAGCTTAATGTGGAAGGAAAGGATTATGTGGTGCATGACGGTGACATCATGCACTTTCGCTTTAACGTATAAACAACATGGATACACTTGCATTTATCACATGGAATCCCAATATCGAACTGTTTTCAATAGGTTCCGTGCATGTCCGCTATTATTCGTTATGCTGGATGATAGGCCTTCTTCTCGCCTACCTCATTGTGAAGCGTCTGTACAAGCGGCAGTGCATTGACAGTAAGTTGTTCGAGCCGCTGTTTCTTTACTGTTTTTTCGGGATTCTTATCGGTGCCCGTCTGGGACATTGCCTGTTTTATCAGCCGGAATACTTCCTGTCGCATCCGCTTGAGATGATACTGCCCATGCGGCATACGGCTTCAGGATGGATTTTTACGGGCTATGAAGGACTGGCTAGTCACGGTGGCACATTGGGATTGATAATCGCCCTTTGGCTGTATGTACGCAAGACAAAGGTGAATATCGTGCGCGTGATTGACAATGTTGCCATTGCCACGCCTATTACGGCCTGTTTCATCCGCTTGGGAAACCTTATGAATTCCGAGATCGTGGGTTTGCATACCGATGTGCCATGGGGATTTGTCTTTGTTCGCAACGGAGAAGGTTTTGCACGCCATCCGGCACAGCTTTATGAGGCATTGGCTTATCTGGTGATATTCGTTATCGGCTGGTTGCTATATAGAAAATACAGTTCGAAGGTGGGAACTGGTTTCTTCTTCGGCTTTTGCCTTACCACCATCTTTGTGTTCCGCTTCTTTATAGAGTTCATCAAGGAAGATCAGGTAGGTTTTGAGCAAGACATGACACTCAATATGGGTCAGTGGCTGAGCATTCCTTTTGTCATTTTGGGTATTGCCTGCATGGCGGGAGGAAAATGGCTGCAGCGTTTTGCTGAAAAGAAGTGAGTAAAAACATTTTTTCCCGTTTCTGTCAGCAGACGGTCCGCTTTCACACCCGGCTGGCTGACCGTCTGCGAGGAATAGTCATGCCATAAATATTAAACTATATTAAATCATGGGGAGGGGATTTTTAACGTCACTATAAGTCAAAAATAAATATATACCTTTGCAGCATGAAATCCGTGCCGGTCGGGCAATGTGGGCTCACCCGATCTTTACGGTATGTGAATTGTAGAGCCCTGCCTTATAGCATACGAATCAATTTTGGCACAAAAGGATTTACGTAATTTGCATTGTAGTTGTAGCATTGAAATGCTTGCTAAAATTTATAGATAATGAATATTCCTGCTGAATTTGACGAAATCCGTCCTTATGCACCGGAAGAACTTCCACAAGTGTTTGAGGAGTTGATTGCCGATCCTGCGTTTCAAAAGGTTGTCAGTCACTTGTATCCGGACATACCGTTTGATATGATTGCTGCGAAGATGCGGAGATGTAAGACTAATTTAGATTTTCAGATGGCTTTTAGCTATGATGTGGTAAAAAAAATTGCCAATGCTCATTGTAGCAGTGTAACGATAGACTGTTCGTCAATTCCAGACAAAAGCTTGTCATATACCTATGTTTCCAACCATCGTGATATTGTGCTTGATGCAGCTTTTTTATCAATGCTTTTGGTAGACAATGGTATGAATACAGTTGAGACAGCCATTGGTGATAATCTGTTGATTTATCCTTGGATTAAGAAACTGGTACGTATCAATAAGTCTTTTATTGTACAGAGAGCGTTGACCATGCATCGGATGCTTGAATCTTCAAGAAGAATGTCACGCTACATTCATTATGCAATATCTGAAAAACATGAAAGCGTATGGATCGCTCAACGCGAAGGACGTGCGAAAGATTCAAATGACCTTACACAAGACAATGTGCTTAAGATGATGGCAATGGGAGGAAACGGTTCTTTCATTGAAAACCTGAAACAACTGCATATCATACCTGTATCTATTTCATATGAATATGATCCTTGTGATTATTTAAAAGCGCAAGAGCTTCAGTTAAAGCGTGACAATCCGAATTATAAGAAGACTCCGCAAGATGATTTGGTTGATATGCAGACCGGGTTGTTTGGCAACAAAGGACGTGTACATTTCCAAATGGCGCCTTATTTGAATGATTATTTGGACATGCTGGATCAAAAACGTCCAAGACATGAGCTGTTTGCTACGGTTTCCGACAAGATAGATAATAGCATTCACTCTAATTATCGTTTCTATCCGGGTAATTATGTCGCTTATGACTGGAAGGTGGGCGTGAGGCGCTTTGTAACCCGGTATACAAAGGAAGACAAGAGGAAATTTGAGGATTATATTGAAAGACAGTTGGCAAAAGTTGAACTTCCAGACAAGGATATGGATTTTTTGCTTGACAGAATTTTGGCAATGTATGCCAATCCGTTGATTAATTATCTGAAAACACTTAATGATGAAAATGGGTAATCTGAAGAATTTATTCATTTATATGCAATTCATTTTTATCACGCTGTTGTTCGTACAGTGTGATGAGGATGATGATATGTATCCGTCTGTATTGACTGATTTTATGGATATATATACAAATAATGAGTCTGTTATTGATAAGATTGGGGTTGATGGAGTAAGCTGTATTCTGCATTTGAGAAATCTCGTTAAGGGGGCTAATCTGAAGTCGGATACAGTATATCGGGCTGTAGGTATGTATTCTCTTCCTGATGAAGAAACAAAAAGTACCTATATATATTCTCTTGCCTTAATTTATTCATCATATCCGGTTCCTGCTGAAAATGCAACAAATTATAAAACAGATCCTTTGGATATTGAGAGCGCTTATCGGGGAGGTGAATATTTGAATATCGTAGCTTTGCCGTTAGTTCAAGACCGTAGTCTGCACGGTTTTGGCTTTATAAAGAACGAAATGAAAGAAAAAGGCGGTAATAAGATTCTTAGTGTAACATTGGCTCATAATCAAAACGGTGATCGTGAATCGTTTCCACAACGTGTTTATTTGTCTGTACCGTTAGGGCGATATCACTTACAGAAAGGTGACTCGATTTACTTTCATGCCAATGTGTATGATGAAGGAGTGAAAGTGTGGAAAATTGCTTATTGACTGAGCTTTCTGCTTCTTTGAAATCTAAAATGTTTTTCTTTTGTAGATATCACAATAATGAAAGTTGTATGTCTGTGGTTTTGTATACCCGAATGCACGCTTTTTTCTGGGGAACAGCGGTATGCCGCGGTTGCATCCGTAAGGCTTGCCAATAAGAAAGGCTGTCGGATAACCGGTGTCCAGAATATGTTGTGCAAATGTGAACTGCCTTTATGTTTATAGTGATGTGTCTGTCAGAATTGGAAATAGATGAACGGTTGTATATCACTGGTTTTCACCTGCATGACAATAAAGATGATTATAACCAGCAGTAGGGCCTGTCCCACAAGAGGAAGGCGTGTAACCGCACGCTGACAGGCTTTTTCGTATCCTGTAGGAAGGAAGTGAAGAATATATCCTAGCAGCATGAGTGCAAATACAGTCTTATAACCCTCAATTAGTTGGCCAAACAGTTGAGGTTGGAAATTGGTGAATATCTGGATGATCATTGACCATGCAGTCTCGAATGTACTGTTACGGAAGAATATCCAGCAGAAACATACCAGATGGAAAGTCAGTATAATACCGGAAATATGTCTGATCCCGTGACTTTCATAGTGTTTGTCGCGTTCAAGCAAGCTACGCCAGAATTTATGCAGTGCCAATGCTATGCCATGAATAGCTCCCCATACGACAAAGTTCCATGAAGCACCGTGCCACAGTCCGCCCAGAAGCATTGTCATGAACAGGTTGAAATAGGTGCGCAGGAGTCCTTTACGGTTTCCTCCCATTGAAATATAGAGATAATCGCGCAACCATGAAGAGAGCGATATATGCCAACGGTGCCAGAATTCAGTGATTGATGCCGACTGGTAAGGCGAGTTGAAGTTTATCGGGAAATGGAATCCTAGTAACAAGGCTATACCAATGGCCATATCGCTGTATCCCGAGAAGTCGCAATATATCTGAAGCGCATACCCGTATACTCCCATCAGATTTTCAAGACCGGAATAGAGATTGGGATTTTCAAAGATGCGTTCCACAAAATTGACACTGATGTAGTCGGATATGACTGCTTTCTTGAAAAGCCCTGCAGCGATAAAGTATATACCCTTGCCAAACATCTCAGAGGTTACCGTGAGGGGTTGCCTTATTTGTGGAATGAAGTCACGTGCACGCACAATAGGACCGGCAACAAGCTGAGGGAAGAACGATATATAAAATGCATAGTCAAGCAGATTATGGAGCGGTTTCAGGTTCCGACGGTACACGTCAATGGTATAACTGAGTGACTGGAAGGTGAAAAATGATATTCCTACAGGGAGGAATATATCGAGTTTATGGAATTCACCGTTCCACAGCGGAGCCAGCATCTCATATAAAAAGTTGGTATACTTGAAGTAACACAACAGTCCGAGATTGATGATAAGACTGCACAGAAGCAAAGTCTTTCTGGCGCGTTTGTGTTCGGTTTTTTCCATGACGCGTGCCAGCAGAAAATCCGATACGGTGACTACACCCAGCAGAAAGAAATAAAATCCGCTGCTCTTGTAGTAAAAATAATAGGAAAAGGCTATTACGAATAGAAGTCGTAGATTGGTTCGTTTCTGAAGTATTGCATATATCAGGGTGAATCCGGCAAACAGGAATAAAAAGATTCCACTGCTGAATATCATGGGTTGCTGAGCCTGATAAGAAAGCTCTTCAAAAAGTTTGTTCCAGTCAATTCGCCACATAATTGTTAAATGCGTTTAAAATAGCTTCTCCGAGCAGATTGCCTTGCAAGGTATATCCGTTATGAGTAAAATGTATTTGGTCACGTTGCATCATATGGTTGTTCAGCCAGTTGGTGCAGGCGTTTTTCTTTCCTCCTACTATATTGTATTGGTCCCATACCGGCAGTTCATGGTCTTGTGCAAACCGCAGGATTGTTTTTACGGCAGTATCAGTGCGCGGGTTGGCTATTTTTCGCCGGCGGCTGTAACGTACATAAGCACCTGGAGGGGTTGTCAGCATAGCCGTTGCGTCAGGGATGTAATGGTTTATTAGTGTCAGAATGGCATCCATTTGTGCATAGTGTTCCACTGGGTCATATTTGCGGGTATGGCATTCGTTGGTTCCGAATGACAATATTATCAAGTCAGGCTGTAAGTCTTTGATTTGTTCTATTTTTTCTTTATTGCAAAAAGTTGTGGTTGTTGCTCCGTTTATCCCGATGGCGTGATATACGATGCCGGGAGCTCCGGTCTCATGAGCTAAAGCTTCGGTCTTGTAGGTTATTTCATCGGGGTATACGGCCTGTGAGCCGAATGCGCTTTCGAGCATGTGTCGGGCGGCTAAGCCGAATACGTGCCCGTGTACGTGTGAATCGCCAATATGTACAATTCTGACAGGTTCTGTGCCAAGAACCAGTTTGTCAAACATCGGATAAAGCAATTGTTTATTGGTGATTTGGTTTTCGGTCGTGTTACGAAAGTTTTTGGGCATGGAATTGTTTACCTTTACGGGATTCGTAATGGGGTGTGTTCCATATTGCAGGTGAATATCCGGATTTTTTAAGGTGTCTTGTGGCTGCAATTGGAAAGGTATGGGGTCTTGTGCATAGGTTGTAAGCGTGTAGTGCCAGTACATAAAGCCTGTAAGTATATATATTATAAGGTGTGCCTTCATGTTTAGAATCTCTTGTCGTATTGTTTTTTGCCGAATATAATGGCTTCATAAAGTTTCTTGGCCAATACTTTTCCACCTCTGAAATTAATATGAGTGTAGTCACGACTGGCTTGGGCAGGGTGAGCGTTGACCATTCCTTCTATGCCGCCTTCGGTTTGCATGGCATCATACAGATTCCAGAAAGCTATATGGTTTTCTTCTGCAATCTTTTGCTGATAGTGTATCAGGTTGATGATGCCGGGCATTGTCTTGAGATTACCCTCTTTGTCTTTCATTTTCCGGTCCCCGACTCCGATAATCAGGAATCCGGTGTGAGGGTAAGCCTCTTTCAGGTGCCCGATGACTCGGCTGATTCCTTTTTGGTAATAATCGTAATCGTAACCTTGTTTTGTAGCAACGTTTAGTCCGTATTGTAAAATTATCAGGTCATACGGCCGCAAACGTGCCAGTTGGTGCAAACGATTAAGGGGTATGTTTTTGAGAGCAAGGCCGCTACTGCTTCTTACACCGAAATTGTCAAGTGAGATACCGTTTTTCCCATCGAAAGTCATACCGTAAAATGTAGTATTGTTGTTGGCCTGTAGTACTTTCCATTTTACTTGTCGTATGTTTCCGTGTAGTTCTTTTGCTTGAATTTCGTCATGTGTACAGATGCTGAACGTGTCGGTTTTACCCTGATTGACCTGTGCGCTCAGGGTTATTTCTTCAGGTGCATTGAATATGATGGATGCAGTATGACAGCTGTCGGGATAGTTTTTTCTGTTCAGGCATCCTTCTACCCAGGCTCCCGGTTGGGGAATGAAATATTTGCTTGATAATCCTATGCGTTTACTGTCACTTTTGGCAGGGTTATTGACGGAATGAGTTCGCCAGTTGGAATATTCATGACTGACTGTCTGACGCATGCCATGTGTGATAGAAGTGATATCAACAAAACCTATTCCACATCCTCCATAATTGGCCTGAAGCATACATCGCAAATCCGATGTGAGTATGTCGGCTTCTACAAACGAATCGCCCAGCCATGCTATGCGCACCACATTGTCATCACAATTATCCAGTGCATTATATAAAGGCCTCATACCTTTTTGCGTAGAATCTGCATAGTCTGTGATACAGGTCATTCCTTCGGGAATGGTATCTTTTACTGCAATTGGTTTTACAGGTGGAGGGGGTAAAAGAGTATCTGTAAAAATATCAGAGAGTAAGTTGACCAGTTTGGGAGTATATCCATTTACAGTCGGACGAGGAATGTAATAAAGTCCCAGTAAAATGACAATAATCAGTATTGTCAGAAAAAATGTATATCCTGTCTTATTTTTCATTTTCGTTACTTAAGCTTGCAAATATATATAATCATGGCGGACTCTATAATTCACATACCGTAAAG
>CAYUIJ010000066.1:0-4170 GCA_964444735.1 uncultured Bacteroides sp.
TAAAGTTTCCGGCTATCTTCGCGGTGCGACTTTCGAAAAAGTCCTTTAATACCGCTAGTGAGACCACTCCGGATAGGGATGAGCCAGCTGACGGATTTTGAATCGTCATGCTCCTCATTGCCAGCTTTGGTCCAGACATGCCGATTAGGATGGCTGATTCCTGAAAAATCCGGCAAGCACGCTACCCTGCGCTTTCTTCCGGACGGAGGAGCAGATAGTGATTTCGGAGCGATTCGAACGCTCGACCCACGCCTTAGAAGGGCGTTGCTCTATCCAGCTGAGCTACGAAACCATCCTTATTCAGGGTTGCAAAGGTAACCGCTTTTCATTAAAACTACAAATTTTATGATTGCTTTTTTGTCGGAGAAAGATTTATGGCCTGTACGCATAGAGTCAACCGGCGGACGCAAAGTTATTTATTGTACAAAAAAACAAACAGGAATGCAGTCTCTTATCGGAGCAGACCGCATTCCTGTCTGTTTTACGCACGTGCGCAAGTTTTGCTATCTGCGTCTGTTTTTTATCTGATCTTCGCGTTCGCGCATGATACGTTCTTGTTCTTTTTGAAGCGCGGCCAGTTTCTCCATCATGCCACTACGCTTTTTGGGATTGTTCTTATTGGCAATCATCCGGGCTTCCAATTTGGCCAACAAAGCCTTTTCATTGGTTGTTTTACGTAAGACGGCCATAATAAGGATGCTTATCAATCCTGAAATGAAATAATAATAGTTCAATCCTGACGAATATCCGTTGAATATGAAGATAAACATGACAGGCATGATATACATCATCCATTTCATGGCTGCCATTTGATGATTTTGCCCGGTGTCCTGCTGCTTCATCATGATGTATGTATTGATGATGTTGCTGATGCTGAACAACAGGCAGAACAAGCTCAAGTGATCGCCTAAAAGCGGGATATGGAAGCCCCAATTGATGACATCATCGTATGTTGACAGGTCCGGAGCCCATAAAAAACTTTGCTGGCGGAGCTCTATCGCGTTAGGGACGAAAGTGAACAACGCG
This sequence comes from uncultured Bacteroides sp., assembly GCA_964444735.1. Taxonomy (GTDB): domain Bacteria; phylum Bacteroidota; class Bacteroidia; order Bacteroidales; family Bacteroidaceae; genus Phocaeicola_A. The sequence continues at coordinate 1,027 of CAYUIJ010000066.1, forward strand.
ATGAATACCGGCATCTGAATAAGCATAGGCAGGCATCCGCCCATGGGACTTACCCCATATTTACCGTATAGAGCCATTATTTCCTGCTGTTTTTTCATTGCATCTTCCTGTTTCGGATATTTTTTATTGATTTCGTCCACATAAGGTTTCAGCACACGCATTCTGGCCGATGACATGTATGATTTGTAAGTTGCCGGATATACGATTATTTTTACGATGACAGTCATCAGCAACAATACGATACCCATGCCCAATCCCCATCCGGAGAGCCAGTCAAAGACATTGATAGTAAACCATCGGTTTATCCAACGGATGACAGGCCATCCCAGATAGACCAGCTTTTCCATTTCGAGATTTTTTCCGTTAACGGCCAAATTGTTTGTGTTTTGTAAAGTCTTGAAATGATTCGGGCCGAAATAGAATTGCATTTGGGTTGCCTGCCTGCCGCTTGGATCAAAGAAAGCCGTCATTACGGCGTCATAAGTTTTCAGATAGCCGCTGTTTTCTACGTCCGGAACAGAAGTCAGACTTGTCTGGTTAAAATCTTGTCCGGCAATGAAAACACAAGAAAAGAATTGGTTTTTGAACGCCACCCAGTCTACAGACTCTTCTACGTTGATTTTGTCTTCTTTGGTCTCGCTCAAATAGTCGCTACTGCCGTCTTTTGCCTTATAGGTAAGTGATGTGTAACGGTTTTCAAAACCGAATCCTTTTTCCAATTGGCGTATGTGCTGATGCCATTGTATGTCCATGTTTCTTATTGACGGTGCAAAATAGTCCTGCATGTCGCGGGTTTCGATGGTAAAGTCGACCATGTAACTGTCGGCATGGATTTTGTAGATGAAGTCCATATAACCGCCGCCGTTCATGCTCAGGCGCAAAGTTACGGTACTATCGCTTGCATTTACCGGCGTGAAGTACAAATCTTGAGTGAGTATGTTTTCGTTTTTGCCGTTAAACGCATAATTGATTTTGGCATCTCCATTATCGAACAGAATCAAAGGCTTATGGTCTTGTCCGTTATATTTCTTCAATGTCGCGGCCTGAATGTATCCGCCCTTGGTATTCAGTTTTAGTTCAACCAGGCTGTTTTGGAGTGTAACGGTTGATTCCTTACCGTTTCTGACGTAATATAACAATGATGTTGAGTCTTGTGCCGCGACTTGCGTTTCTACAGTTTTTTGCTTTTCAGCCTGTTCTGCTTTCCGTTGTTCAACAAGGGCTTGGATAGAATCCTGAAAATGCCGCATTTGCTCCCTTTCTTCACTACCGGGCCGGTTATATATGCTGAAACCGATTAGTACGGCACCTATCAGGATAAATCCAATAAGCGTGTTCTTTTCCATTCTCAAATATATCTTTATTGTTTTTGGTTTTTATGTATTTTGTATTCCTATTTGCCGATGACTGCTTTTATGAATGACAAGAACAGAGGATGAGGCTTTAATACCGTACTGCTGTATTCCGGATGGAACTGCGTTCCGATGTACCATCTAAGACCCGTAATCTCAATGATTTCTACCAGATTTGATTCCGGATTGATTCCCACACAACGCATTCCGGCTTTTTCAAATTCCGCTTTATAGCCGTTATTAAATTCATAGCGATGGCGGTGGCGTTCCTGTATGTGCTCTTGTCTGTAGGCTTCAAAAGTCTTGGAGTTTTGTTCTACGACACATTCGTAAGCTCCCAGCCGCATGGTTCCTCCCATATTGGTAACAGATTTTTGCTCTTCCATGATATCTATTACATTGTGAGGTGTCTTTTCGTCCATTTCACGCGAGTTGGCCTCGGCATAGCCTAATACATTGCGTGCAAACTCTATGGCCATGCATTGCATGCCTAAGCAGATACCGAAAGTAGGGATGTTATGCGTGCGGGTGTATTTTGCCGTTACAAATTTTCCTTCTATTCCGCGCTGGCCGAATCCGGGACATATAATGACGCCTTCCATTCCTTTCAAAGCTTCTTCGATATTGCCGTCAGTCAGCTTTTCACTGTTAATGAAATGTATTTCCGCTTTTCTGTCATTATAAGTGGCCGCTTGCGACAGCGCCTCGTGGATGGATTTATACGCATCTTGTAAATCGTACTTTCCGACAAGGCCTATATGGACAACCTGTGTCGCATTGTGGCAACGATTCAGAAAATCTTTCCATGGGCCAAGAGCGGGAGTCTCTCCTACGGGCAAACCCATCTTTTCAAAGATTGTTTTGTCAAGTCCTTGTTCCTGCATACGAACGGGTACTTCATAGATGGTCGGCATATCTCTTGATTCGATAACGGCGTTATCGTCTACATTACAGAAAAGCGCGACTTTCTTTTTCAAGCCCGCGCTAAGCTCATGCTCCGTTCTTAATACCAAGATGTCCGGCTGGATGCCGACTGACTGTAATTCTTTTACAGAATGCTGGGTGGGCTTGGTCTTTAATTCACCCGCGGCGGCCAAATAAGGCACGTATGTAAGATGCACGCATAACGCGTTTTTGCCGAGTTCCCATTTTAATTGCCGGATACTTTCCAAATAGGGTAACGATTCGATATCTCCGACGGTACCTCCGATTTCTGTTATGACGAAATCAAATTTGTATTTATTTCCTAAAAGCTTTACGTTACGTTTGATTTCATCGGTGATGTGAGGAATGATCTGGATGGTTTTTCCCAGATAGTCGCCCCGGCGTTCTTTGTCAATGACACTTTTGTAGATTCGTCCGGTAGTGATGTTGTTCGCCTTGGTTGTTTGAATACCTAAAAAGCGTTCGTAATGGCCTAAATCCAAATCAGCCTCATGTCCGTCAACTGTTACGTAACACTCTCCATGCTCGTAAGGGTTCAATGTTCCGGGATCAATATTGATGTAAGGATCAAATTTTTGAATGGTGACATTATAACCTCTTGCCTGAAGCAGTTTGCCAATGGATGACGAGATAATGCCTTTGCCTAATGATGAGGCAACGCCCCCTGTAACGAAGATATACTTTGTTTCTGCCACAACTATATTCTTTGAATTCAATATTAAACTGCAAAAATATAAAAAAAGAGCGAAACAGACAGTGAATCGTTTAAAAACATTTCAGGCGAGGTCTTTTTATGCCTTTTCATGATTATTTGGCCTGATCTTACAATGAATATCTCATTTTTCAT
>CAYUIJ010000066.1:4180-13506 GCA_964444735.1 uncultured Bacteroides sp.
CATGTATTTTTGCCATTTGATGTTTCCAATTTTTATTAAGAATTATGAAAATCAGACTGTTGTTTTTTATTTTGTCGGTATTGTTTGTATCTGGAGCTGACGCCCAGAGGGGCAACCGTCATAGATATTACAAGAAGTATTTTAAAAATGTGGCAACCGCTTATTCTGATTATCTTAATAAAAAGACGGCACAATACTGGCTGCCAGACTCGGCAGGCAGAGTATATAGCCCGAAGTCGGAAATAAATCCGGTATACTATAGATTGTTCGCCCCGCTTGCTATTTACAAATCTACTGTTTCGAAAGCCATGAACGATAGTCTGGATGATGATTTTGTTTTTGATGATTCCAGAGTAAAACGTACTGAGATATTGCCTGTTCATCTGTATCGTGAGGAGAGAGACGAAGCGATAATCAATGCGACGGATTGTGCGTTGGCAAATGTTTATCTAAGCTCGCCCACAATGGTAAAAGGCACCGAAGAACAGATTATGGGGCAACGTCTGTTTAAAGAAAATGTTATGCCTAACCAGCCTCGAAAGCAAAATGTTGTTGATTTGATAAATCATAAAGACTGGAATGATCCTGATGTAAATCAGAATTTGGTGGTGAGGAAACCTAATTTTTGGATGAAGTCTGCGAGTATTTCCTTGCAATTCACTCAAAACTATATTTCTAAAAACTGGTATAAAGGAGGAGAGAGCAATAACTCAATGTTGTCAGGACTGGATATGAGCCTGAATTATAATGACCAGCAGCGCATACAGTTTGATAATCGTTTGGAGTGGAAATTAGGGTTTGTTTCTTCTCGTTCGGATTCGATACACAAATACAAGACAAATACAGATCAGTTCCGTTTGACTTCCAAATTGGGGATAAACGCCTTCTATTCTTGGTTTTATACAATTCAATTTGAGTTTTCGACTCAGCTCATGGGAAGTTATAAGACAAACAGCCGGGATGTAGTCTCCGGTTTTATGGCTCCGGGATATGTGGAAGTTGACTTTGGCATGGACTTTAAGAAGAATCTGAAAAACTTTACATTTTCATCTGTAATATCGCCGTTTTCTTATAAGCTGACGTATGTGGGAGATGAGGATGTGGATGTTACAAAATTTGGTGTTGAAGAAGGTAAAAAGTCAAAAAACGATATAGGCTCTAATTTGCAGATCAATTCCAAATGGACTATTGTTTCAAATGTTGTATGGGAGTCACGTCTTTCTTATTATACTACATACAAACGGGCGGAAACAGAATGGGAAAATACATTTAATTTCCAGTTAAACCGTTATCTGTCAACAAAGCTTTTTGTTCATGCCCGTTTTGATGACGGAGTGGAAAAAGATGAAGACGATGATTCTTATATGCAGTTAAGTGAGTTGCTGAGTTTCGGGTTAAGTTATAGTTTTTGAAATAAGGATTTATGCCGGCATCGTATAAAACTTCTTATATACTGACGGGAGCTGTCCGCAGGGCAGGTCTGATTCATGATTCGTCTGTTGATCTTGAAAGCCGGATATATTTAAAGCTGGAAAGCTTGCGGATGACAGGTCCGTTTCCGGTGAGCGGCGGCAATATTGACACCGCAATATCGAGCCGGGCGGCTGATCGCGGATTTTGGCGAAAAGCGGGAGGATTTGTGTGATGACTCCGGAATTGCAGGATAAACATGGCCGGTTGATGAAGGCTACGCAAAATATCGGATCAGTGCGGGGGCTGATGCATTATCTGCGCGTCAATGGGCGTGATGGCGAGAGCGCGGTTATCAATGCTTGTTCTTCTGGTACTTTGACAGAGGAACATATTGATGAGATAAATGCCGCCTTGCTTGTTGGCGGATTTAGAATTTCAGATTAAAAAACCAAATGTAATTTATAGTATGGCAGCTGACAATAAAATCATTTTCTCGATGGTGGGAATCAGTAAATCTTTCCAGTCGAACAAACAGGTCTTGAAGAATATCTATCTGTCTTTTTTTTATGGTGCGAAGATCGGAATCATTGGATTAAATGGCGCCGGAAAATCGACTTTATTGAAAATTATTGCGGGTATTGATAAAAGTTATCAGGGAGAAGTTGTCTTTTCGCAGGGATATAGCGTCGGGTATTTGCCGCAAGAGCCGGAATTGGACAAATCAAAGACCGTAAAGGAAACGGTAATGGAAGGAGTACAGCCAATTGTTGACATTCTCAATGAATATGAAGAAATAAATAACAAGTTCGGTTTACCGGAGTATTATGAGAATCAGGAAAAGATGGACGCCTTGTTTGCGCGTCAGGCAGAATTACAGGATAAGATTGATGCAACGGATGCATGGAATATAGACAGCAAACTTGAACGCGCCATGGATGCATTGCGTTGTCCTCCTGAAGATCAGCCGGTGGAAAATTTATCGGGAGGCGAGCGGCGCAGGGTAGCCTTGTGCAGATTGCTGTTGCAAAAGCCTGATATATTATTGCTGGACGAGCCTACCAACCATTTGGACGCCGAATCAATCGATTGGCTGGAACAGCATTTGCAACAGTATGAAGGAACGGTTATCGCTGTAACTCATGACCGTTATTTTTTGGATGATGTCGCGGGATGGATTCTGGAACTTGACCGTGGTGAAGGAATTCCTTGGAAAGGAAATTATTCGAGCTGGCTGGAGCAGAAAACGCATCGTATGGAATTGGAGGAGAAAGTTGCCAGCAGGCGGAGAAAGACTTTGGAACGCGAGCTGGAATGGATACGCATGGCTCCTAAGGCTCGTCAGGCCAAAGGAAAGGCCCGTTTGAATTCATATGACAGGTTATTGAATGAAGATCAAAAAGAGAAAGAAGAAAAACTCGAAATATTTATACCTAACGGCCCTCGCTTGGGAAATAAGGTTATTGAGGCTCATGGCGTGGGAAAAGCTTATGGCGGCAAATTACTGTTTGAGAATTTGGACTTTACACTGCCGCCCAATGGCATTGTCGGCGTGATTGGGCCGAATGGCGCTGGAAAAACCACATTGTTCCGTTTAATTATGGGATTGGAAACGCCTGATGCAGGGACTTTTGAGGTGGGTGAGACTGTTAGGCTGGCGTATGTGGATCAACAGCATAAAAATATTGATCCTGATAAGAGCGTGTATCAAGTTATCAGTGGCGGAAACGATTTGATCCGTATGGGCAACAGGGATGTGAACGCCCGTGCATATTTATCACGTTTTAATTTCTCCGGATCAGATCAGGAAAAACTGTGCGGCATGCTTTCGGGAGGCGAGCGTAATCGCCTGCATCTGGCAATGGCGTTAAAAGAGGAAGGAAATGTCTTGTTGCTGGACGAGCCGACCAATGACATTGACGTCAATACATTACGGGCATTGGAAGAAGGTCTGGAGGAATTTGCCGGATGTGCAGTCGTTATTAGCCATGACCGCTGGTTCCTGGATCGGATCTGTACGCATATTCTGGCTTTTGAAGGTGATTCAAAGGTCTTTTATTTTGAGGGTTCTTATTCGGAATACGAAAAAAATAAAATGAAGCGTCTTGGACATGAGGAAGGACCTAAGCGAATACGTTATCGTAAGTTGATGGAAGGCTGATATGACAGATTGCAGGAATCGGAGGGCAAGATTGAGGGCCGAGCATCTCTTTCTCATATTTTTTTCAAATGAGAATGCATAATGAACAAACGGAAAACAAAAAGATCAGCCGATGATTTGGCCGGGCGGACAAAAGAACATTCCGGGAAAAAAGATTACCTGCGAGGGACTTCCGGTACGGGCCGCATCGTAAGATTCGCGAAGTGTGTTTGAATGCTGTTCTGCATGCAATTGTTTGTAATTGGGAAAGATTCTGAATATCTGCATGTCATTTGGAAGGGATCGGGCAACATGCCGTTTTTGACAGGATCTGTTTCAAAACGCAATGCTGTCGGGTTAAGGCACTGGAAGCATGTTTATGACGTATTATATTGATAATGATGAACTATAAATTCTTTTTAGCCAAACGCATTTATACAAATGGAAATATGGAGCGTCAGGCAGCCAAACCGGCAATCCGGATTGCTATGGCAGGTATGGCTCTCGGGCTTGCTATTATGCTGGCTTCTATATGTGTTGTAACAGGCTTTAAAGACGAGGTCCGATCTAAGGCTATTGGCTTTGCGTCGCATATTCAGATCAGTAATTTTAAAGGGACGCAATCTTATGAAACGTTTCCTGTATCAGCCAATGACAGCCTGATAGAAGTCTTGAAAGGAATTCACGGGGTAGCTCATGTACAACGCTTTTCCACAAAGCCCGGAATTATCAAGACAGATGACAATTTTCAAGGGATGGTATTAAAAGGAACAGGTGAAGACTATGATTTGAGTTTCTTTCAAGATTATTTGCTGGAAGGAGAGATCCCGCATTTTACGGATAGTGCGTCATCCAATAAGGTTTTGATATCAAAAATGCTGGCTGATAAGCTTCGTTTAAAACTGGGAGATGACATCTATACATACTATATTCAGGATAATGTACGCGCTCGTCGTTTAAAGATCGCGGGTATTTATGAGACAAACTTTTCGGAATATGACAAAATATTTCTTATAGGCGATATTTATACTGTAAACCGTTTGAATGGTTGGAAAGCCGATCAGGCAAGCGGAATTGAAATAACGGTTGATGATTATGATCGTTTGGAGGATATATGTTATAACGTTTCGGAATGCGTTGACACATTGATTGATTGCTATGGCGCCACTTATTTTGCCCAAACAATTGAGAGCCTGAATCCTCAGTTGTTTGCATGGCTTGAGGTATTGGACATGAATGTATGGGTGATTCTTGTATTGATGCTGGGAGTCGCTGGTTTTACAATGATTTCCGGCTTATTGATTGTCATATTGGAACGTACCAATATGATTGGAATCTTGAAGGCGTTAGGAGCCGGTAATGCACATATTCGTGAAATATTTCTATATTTTTCCGTATTTATAATCGGAAAGGGAATGTTGTGGGGGAATCTGGTAGCGCTTGTCTTTTGTCTCTCTCAAAAATATTTGTGCTGGATAAAGCTGGATCCCGCCAATTATTATATAGACTCTGTTCCTATACATTTTGATATTTTCTTGTGGCTGGCCATAAATATTGTGACATTGGTTGTCTCATTTGTGATGCTGATAGGCCCTTCTTATTTGATTTCACGGATCACTCCTGCAAAATCAATCAAGTTTGAATGATTGCTGTTTTGTCAGATTCCTATGATAATCATACGCTTATCCTGATGTCGGAACGTTTCCTGTAAATAACCGTTATAAGCCTCCTTTTTCATAACTTATGAAAAACAAATGGCCGCATTGTTGTTTTTATTTGCTGGTGATTTCCATTTGCTGGCGTACAGACTCTTCGTGTATGGCTTTGAATATGGTTTTTATGAATTCCGCGCTCATTCCGCAGAGCTCGCCTTGTGTACCTTGTTTCTCCAGAATTTCATTATAGCGTCCGGTTTGAAGAATGGCCATTCCGTGTTCTTTTTTGAATGTGCCTATTTCGCGTGAGACTCGCATACGCTTTGCCAGAATATTAATCAGATTATTGTCACATTCATCTATCTGACTGCGCAGCTCATACAGGTTTTCAGTAGTTTGTTTTTCTTTACGTATGACCAGTAAGTTAAGGATATATGCCAATATGTCGGGGGTAATTTGCTGGGATGCGTCACTCCATGCTTTGTCGGGATTGCAGTGCGATTCAACAATCAGTCCGTTAAATCCGAGATCCATAGCCTGTTGGCATAATGGGGCAATCAGCTCACGTTTCCCTCCTATGTGACTAGGATCGCATAGGATGGGCAGTTCCGGAATGCGCCGGTGCAGTTCAATGGGAATGTGCCATTGCGGGGGGTTACGATATATCTTTTTGTCGTATGAGGAGAACCCCCGATGTATAGCCGCCAGGCGTTTGATGCCGACATTGTTGAGGCGTTCCATACCGCCGATCCATAACTCAAGGTCCGGGTTAACGGGGTTCTTTACCAGAACAGGGATATCAACTCCCTGCAACGCATCCGCAATTTCCTGCATGGCAAATGGGTTTGCGCACGTGCGCGCCCCTATCCACAAAAGATCCATTCCGGCTTTCATGGCACTTTCTATATGTTTACTTGTGGCGATTTCAGTTGCCACATACATGCCTGTTTCTTTTTTTACCTCTTGAAGCCATTGGAGTCCGATTTCACCAATTCCTTCAAATCCTCCGGGTTTGGTGCGTGGTTTCCATATACCTGCACGGAATATTTTGATGCCTTTTTTTGACAGTCGCATAGCTGTTTCCATAACCTGTTCTTCGCTTTCGGCACTGCATGGGCCTGCTATGACAACGGGGCGCTTGGTTCCTACACCAGGCAATAATATCGATTCAAGTTTCATACGAATAAATGTTTAATTTTGTGTGCTTTGTTTTTTAGTTTCTGTTTCTCTCTTTAATCAGGAAACTGTTTTCTATAAAGGAGAAATTTTCTGACTTCTTTTTTGTGAATCCTTAATATTTTTTTGATGACTGTCATTGTTTTCAGTCAGGCTGATTGGATAATTGCTCATAACTTGTCGATTTGAACCTTAAAGTTACGAAAATTATTCCAATCAACCAGCTTGGTTGATAAATATAAATATTTCAATCATTTCAAAACAGTTTCCCGGCAACCAGTATCCCGCTGAATTTTTTTTGACAAGGCTCAAAAGAGCCTTCATGGCTCTCCTGGAGTTATATGCCGCTGCAAGAAGCGTGTTCACGGCATCCTAGGCCACGCCCTTGTAAAGGCTGCGGCACCAGCGGCAATCCGGTTTCAGGCATCCGGTTGCCGGATCTATTATCAAAGAAAACCCATAGTCAGTTCATTGAAAAATCAATAAATATGACACGGCATATTTAAAAAGTATGCACAATGCCTTTTTGTACTTTTAATGCCTCCTCCCCGAAGTTTTTCGGGGAGGAGAAGGTTATTGCCCTTTCTCTTTAATGATACCTTTTCTGTAGGCCGTCAGTAATTTGAACAGATCGCTGATTTGTTGTTCCAGCTCGGTACCTTTGTCTGTATCGCGCACCATCACGCGCTTAGTGCTTAACTCAACAAGTTGTGTTGAGGATTTGATGTCTTTTCCTTCAAGAATGGCTTCTTGTGTGGAAGTGAATGGCTCGTGTTGGACCAGTTGCAATCCGCGTGAGTGATATACCAATGTGTATCCGGCAATACCGGTTTCCCGTTGGTAAGTTTTGGAGAATCCTCCGTCAATGACAATGAGTTTTCCGTTGGCTTTTATGGGCTTTTCTCCTTTTTTGGTTTTTACCGGCACGTGTCCATTGATGATATGGCGATGTTCGCCTTTCACATTAAATTCTTCCAGTATCATATCGCATACCTCTTCATTGTCACGCAAATTATAATATGCCCCTTTTTCTTCTTTGTGCAGTTCCTTGTCTTTTATGAAATAACGTTCAAAGGTAGCCATTTTGGCTTTGTCGAACAGTGGGGAGTCTGCTCCGCACCACAGATACCACATGTAATCTACCGCGAAGTCCTTTTCTGGAGAGTGCTCGTCAATGAATGCAAAACGTATCAGACTGTCTACCTTATCAAGCAATTGTTTGCCTTTGTAAGCCTTGTCCATAATCTTTATCTCTTTCAGGCTGCCATCGGCATTTAGAGGCACTGAGGCATGGAACAGAAGGTTGGAGTTTGTGCTCAAATACATGCTCCCGTATGTAATCAGGCAATGCATGTGCATCTTCAATTTATCACTGCTGACAAATGAATGCCGTAGTTTTCTGATTATTTCTTCTTCTTCTTTTGTTAGTTTGTAGGGATTTTCAGGGTCAACGGTGGGGAAACATGTGTCGGTCATCTCGTATTCTTTTCCTTCGTAGACGAATAATCCCCGCTCAAAGTCTATCCGTTCAAGTAAATTGCGTGATTGCATGTCGAACTCCGGATGCCGTGTTATCAGAGCCGCTTCAAGTTTGAACTGAATGATACTGACAGCTTTATGCATCTGTGCTATCAGGCGGCATGTACGTTCGTTGTGGGTTTTGTCTCCGTCTTCGATTTTAGGATAGAAACATTCGCATGGATCATTGGCGTATGTGTCCATTGCAAATGTAGCAAGAGGGAGCAGGTTGATTCCATAACCGTCTTCCAGAGTTATTAGACTGGCATATCGCATGGATGTGCGCAGAACGTTTGCTATACAGCATTCGTTTCCGGCTGCGGCTCCCATCCATAAAATATCATGGTTCCCCCATTGTATATCCAAGTTATGATAGTGGCAGAGAGTGTCCATTATAAGATGCGCGCCGGGACCTCTGTCGTAGATATCACCGATGATGTGGAGTGAATCTATGACGAGTCTTTGAATCAGATTGCAGAGTGCTGTAATAAACTGGTCGGCACGATGTGTTTCAATGATTGCTTTAATGATGACATTGAAATACTGATGTTTGTTGGGTTCATCAGAAGATTCGTGCAGCAGTTCCTGAATGATGTATGCAAATTCTGCAGGAAGTGCCTTTTGTACCTTAGAACGTGTATATTTGGATGATACATTACGGCAGATTCTAACCAACTGATGAAGGGTAATGAGATACCAGCCGGCCATATCTTCTTCTGAGGCTTTAGTCAGTTCGATCTTTTCTTTCGGATAATATATAAGTGTGCAAATTTCTTTGATTTCAGATTCGCGTAATGTATTGCCGAATATTTCTATAACTTTTCTTTTTACTGCTCCCGATGCGTTTTTTAATACATGTCTGAATGCTTCGTGCTCTCCGTGCAAATCGCTCAGGAAATGTTCTGTACCTTTAGGAAGATTCAATATGGCTTCCAAATTGATGATTTCGGTACTTGCAGCAGCAACAGTGGGGAAACGGTTGCTTAATAACTGCAAGTACTTCAGATTTTTGTAAATTTCTTCTACGGAAGGTGTTTTCTGGGTATCCATTAATTAATAGTCAATGTTTTGTTGTGCAAATGTATAAACTTAAATGAAACAAACATTATTTTTCAGGATTTTTACTTTATGTCAAGCATGCGTACAAGTTTTCCTCCGGTTTTCCAGGTACGGAGCGCGCGGGCGATGTCCATAGGGGGAGGAGGAGGAAAAAAGCCGGCAGGATGTTGACGGGCCCGGTATGTGACGTCGCTCCGTCACACCCGGACAGACTGTGCCCCGATACCGTGAAAAACGGGGGATTTATCAGGTTAAAATACGTTAAATGGGGGGGGGTAATAATAAAACAACTAACTTTGCAGGGGAAAACGCCATGGAACGGACAGACAAAGGGTTCTGCTGTCTGTCCCTTGACAGCGTTTAAGAAG
>CAYUIJ010000067.1:0-13216 GCA_964444735.1 uncultured Bacteroides sp.
TGCGTCTGGCGCGGGAATGTGCCGAAGCACATTCTCTGTGAACTCCGGGGGATATAAGTCTGCTATCAGCCATGAGTTGGAAGTTGTATCGGATTGTTACAGAATGCTGTCCGTGCAGGGCCTTAAATACGCGTTGATTCAATTCTGCCAGCGGATTTTCTTATATTATAATGCAATACACAAGTTTTCTTTTGAAGCTGTCGTATTGGGGAAAATTGCTTGTGCCTCTTTCAGGAGAACCGATTCATTGTCATATCTGGCAGAATAATGTCCGATAAGCAGATGCTTCACATTTGCGTCTTTTGCAAGTTGTGCCGCTTGTGCCGCTGTCGTATGGAAAGTTTCTTTGGCTCTTCTGGCTTCACTTTCTGCAAAGGTAGCTTCGTGATAGAGCATATCTACGTTTCGTATTTGTTCCAGTATTTGCGGATTGTATATGGTGTCGGAGCAATAGGCATAGTTTCTCGGTAGGGCAGATGGAGTCGTCAGTCGGCTGTTAGGCACTATTGTTCCATCTTCCAGTACATAGTCTTCTCCATTCTTTATCCGGTTGATTGCATATATAGGAATATGGTAAAAATCAATCATATCACGCTTTATATGGTTAGGCGTTGCTTTTTCCTTAAACAGGAATCCGCAGCATGGAACGCGGTGTTTTAGAGGAATGGTTTCTACGGATACCGAACGGTCATTGTATATCAGGGTTGGCTGTTGGGTTTCAAACGGATGAAACTCAATTTTGTAACCCATTCCCTTGCAGAAGAAGTCTATTTGCGGATGCATCAGGCTTTCCAGTTCTTTAGGCGAGTAGATGTGCATCGTTGCCGTGCGTCCTAGCAAGCCGAAAGTCGACAGCAGGCCGATAAGGCCGAAACAATGGTCTCCATGCAGATGCGATATGAATATATGGCTTAGTCGTGAAAATTTGAGTTTCGAACGGCGAAGTTGTGCCTGTGTTCCTTCTCCACAGTCAATCATAAAAAGTTTTTCACGGATGTTTATCACCTGTGAACTGGCATTGTGTCTTGTTGTCGGCAAAGCTGATCCACATCCTAATATATTGACTTCGAATTTTTCCATGTCGCACAAATGTAATAAAAATATGATTGTCCGCATAATGTCCGTCTGGTAAGTTCCCGGCATGGAACCGATCGTGCAGGTTGTTCCATGACAGTTCCGGATCGCAAAGACTGTCTGTGACGGCAGTGTCTGCACCCTGGAACAAGTTTCCCCGGCATTTCTGCGGTGTTCCGTACAGCCGCATGGTTTGCAGACAATATCTGATTGTTTCCCCTTTTTTTCATATAAGCGGTACAAGACGCTTCATCGGGGCCCGGTGAAATTAGTATGCCCACAATGGTACTCTGGTAATGATTGCATTATGAATGTACTGGATTAAATATGCCAGACAATGCCTTTTGGGATGAGTGTTTAATTAACAAATCCGTGTGATGTTAATATTTCTTATGTTTTATTTACGGCCATCTTTTAAAAAATAATTAAAAGAGAGACTGTAAAGTCTGGGACTTGCAGTCTCTCGCAATATAAAAAGAGAGGTTTGTTTTATTTTTTGTTTGCTTCCATTTGCTCTTTCAAAGTTGCTAAAGCATCAATGTCACCAAAAGTGGTATATGCTGCCTGATTCTGGATCATCGGAGCTTCTTCTTTCTTGGCTGCTTTCTTAGCATTTGCTTTCTTTTCTGCTTTTTTCCCTTTAGCGGCATCTTCAAATATGCGGCTGTGAGAAAGAATGATTCTTTTAGCATCTTTGTTGAATTCAATTACTTTGAATGGAAGCTTCTCATCCAATTGAGCTTGAGAACCGTCTTCTTTTACAAGATGTTTCGGAGTTGCAAAACCTTCTACTCCGTAAGGCAACGAGATGACGGCACCTTTATCCAACATTTTGATAATAGTTCCCTCATGTACTGAGCCTACGGTAAATACTGTTTCGAATACATTCCAAGGATTTTCTTCGAGTTGTTTGTGACCAAGGCTCAGACGATGGTTCTCTTTGTCTATTTCAAGAACTACAACATCGATGTCTGCATCAATCTGAGTAAATTCTGACGGGTGCTTGATCTTCTTGGTCCATGAAAGGTCTGAAATATGAATCAATCCGTCAACACCTTCCTCAACTTCTACGAATACACCGAAGTTAGTGAAGTTACGCACTTTAGCTACGTGTTTAGAACCTATAGGATATTTTTCCTCGATAGTTTCCCATGGGTCAGCTTTCAATTGTTTGATACCCAAAGACATTTTACGCTCTTCACGGTCAAGGGTAAGGATAACTGCCTCTACTTCATCGCCGACTTTCATGAAGTCTTGGGCTGAGCGCAAGTGTTGTGACCAAGACATTTCGGATACATGGATCAGTCCTTCTACGCCCGGAGCGATTTCGATGAATGCTCCGTAGTCTGCCATCACGACAACTTTGCCTTTAACGTGGTCACCTACATTCAAGTCAGGATCAAGAGCATCCCATGGGTGCGGAGTAAGCTGTTTCAAGCCAAGGGCGATACGTTTCTTTTCATCATCAAAGTCAAGGATAACAACGTTCAACTTCTGGTCTAATTGAACAACTTCCTTCGGATCGCTAACGCGAGCCCAAGACAAGTCGGTGATGTGGATCAAGCCGTCTACGCCGCCCAAGTCGATGAATACGCCGTAAGAGGTAATATTTTTAACGGTTCCTTCAAGAACCTGGCCTTTTTCGAGCTTCCCGATGATTTCTTTCTTCTGTTGTTCAAGTTCGGCTTCGATAAGGGCCTTATGTGAAACAACAACGTTCCTGAATTCCTGATTGATCTTAACAACCTTGAATTCCATAGTCTTACCTACGAATACATCATAGTCACGGATAGGCTTGACATCAATTTGAGAACCCGGCAGGAATGCTTCAATACCGAATACGTCAACAATCATACCGCCCTTAGTGCGGCATTTGATATAGCCCTTGATGATTTCGTCATTGTCAAGAGCTGCGTTAACACGATCCCAAGAACGGACAGCGCGGGCTTTCTTGTGTGAAAGAATCAATTGCCCTTTCTTGTCTTCCTGATTTTCGATGTATACTTCTACCGTATCGCCTATTTTCAGGTCCGGATTGTAGCGGAATTCATTCAAAGGAATGATGCCGTCTGATTTGTAACCGATATTGACAACAACTTCACGTTTGTTCATAGCGATTACAGTCCCGTCAACAACCTCACGGTCGTTAACTTTGTTCAAAGTGTCGTCATAAGTTTTTTCAAGCTCTTTGTGACTTGATCTGGCAGCGGTCTCACCGTTTTCATACACATCCCAGTCGAAGTCTTCAATGGGAGCGACATTCTTAAAGTTTTCCATTAATTAAATAATAAGTTGTTTTTAATAAATTGGGTTAGACATTATGTTTGTCTGTAATAACAGGTTGCAAAAATACTGCAAAAAAATGAATTGACACAACTATTTATCGTGTTTTCTGATAGTTGCGCCGGTTTTTATGCTTGAGGTCAGTCTTCGAGAGAATAATCTATTGTGGTTACTACGCGTATTTTTTTGATATAAGGCGTGTTGGCATCGCGGTCGCTGATACTGAACTGTCCCTGGTAGGCTGTTTTTATCTTACCAAGCTTGCTGTCAGAATCTTTGGCAAATTTTTCCGCGGCGGCGCGTGCGTTTTTTGTTGCTTCTTCAATCATCTGAGGCTTTATTTTGTTCAGGCTTGTATAATCGTATGATACATTGTAACGATAGTCGCCTGCACTGATGGCAATGCCCTGTTTGAGCAGTTCGCCTTGTTCTGAAATAAGTCTGCGTACCAAATCCACCTTGTTTGAAGTAACGGTGATAACGGTAGTCACGTTGTAACGATAGGGAATATGTCCGTTGCCGCTGTATCGTTCGGCCTGCAAATCTATTATTTCTGGAGCGTTGATGCTTATTTCGTCTTGACTGATACCTTGTGCGGTAAGAAAGCCCACAATTTTCTGGCTTGTCGCCTTTATCTGATCATAGAGAGAAGGCAGGTCGTTCCCCAGATTCTTATACATGAGCGGCCAGGTAACCTTATCGGCCGGCACTTCCATTTCAGCCAATCCTTTTACGTTTACCACGCGATCGCGGCTTGCTACGGAATTCAAGCCGATCTTGACGAAATACCCTGTCAGCACCAGGCCGATAGCCAGGATAACTGACTCAAATCTCAAATTCTTCATGATCTTCTTTTTTAATTAAAAACATTATATTTTCTTTAGTCTGTTTTATTGCATTATAAGGCATATAGGGCCTTCTTTACCGATCCATAGAATTTCCGGGCTGCAATCATTTCAACGGCAATGCCGGCTTCACCTGATATGTGCGCATTGGAATTGCTGCATATTGGATCCGTGAGGATCCTGTTTTGGCGTGCCCTATGCAAGGCATTGATTACGTATGGAGCAGAACCTGAGGCGGCAATGCCTATAACGGTATCGTTGATGCTTACGTTATGTGCCTGTAATTCTTCCTGTCCTTTCATGGCGTTGTATCCGGCGTTTTCTACCGGATTGCGGTTGATATCTTCCGGTAATTCACGCACTGACATCTGTTCCAGATTGGCGTAAGGTGAAGGCAGTCCGGTTATTTTCAGGAAACCCATGAATCGTATCTGTTTAGAACGTGTGGCTATGAAAGTTTGCCAGTCCATTGAGTGGCGTTTTTTCTATGTGCATGAGCGTAAATCCATGCAGCTTCATGGCTTCGCTGATCTCTTCTTGCAGATAGTGGGCTACTGAACCTGTGGCGTATACCGGCACACGGGCTGGATATTGGCTCAGATTACGGATGATGAAACTTCCGAAACTTTCCATTATCAGTTTGTGCATGGCAGGTTCATGGCGGAACTTTACAATAAAGGGCATCATTCCTGCCAGGAAACGGTTGGGCAGCGGATCGCGGTAAATGCGCTGTATAATCTCTTCTTGCGTGAATTGATATTCGTTGTTGAACGCAAGGCGGATGTTTTCAGGAAGTTGTTTCCTCATACAGTCGGCTATCAGGCGTTTTCCCATATAGGCGCCGCTGCCTTCATCACCAATGATATATCCCAAAGGAGGTACATTGTCAACAATCTTTTCTCCGTCATAATAGCATGAATTGGATCCTGTTCCCAATATACATGCAATGCCACTGCTGTGCCCGCACAAAGCACGTGCCGCTCCCAGCAAATCACTGTAGACTTCTGTGCGGGTTTGTTCTCCGAAAACTTTTTTCAGACAAGAATTAAGCTGTTTCCCTTTTTGCAGGGTGCATCCGGAACCATAGAAATAGATGTATTCGATGGGTTCCACGGGCAGTTGTGGAAGCAGTTCCTTGTATAATATGGCAAGGATTGTTTCCTGTGGCTGATGAAAGGGATTTATGCCTTGTGTCTGTATGCAGAAAATGCTCCCTTTGTTTATTCCACACCAGTCAGTCTTGGTCAAACCACTGTCTGCTATCAGTATCATAAGCTGCATTTTTGGCAAAGATACAGATTTAGTAATAAATACCTGTTTTTTTTCGTTCATTTAATTTGTGGAAGTCTGTATCATTATAAACGAAAAGTCAAAAAACAGGTTGTATTCCGGGCAATGAAAAAGCTTTGCATCCCTAATTAAATATATGGCACCGTTCCGTTCAAATGGTTGCATCCGTATGTGCAAAAACCAGGGCAGACAATTTTCATGAGCGGCGTATGTCTGGTGAATAACAGCATGCCTGTTTTGTTGTAATTCTTTGACAGTGAGTTTTGTCCATTCCTCATTCGCGTAAGGGACAAAGCAGCTGACTGCTTGCTTCATTACGATAATCTTTAGACTTGTTTTATAAAAGTAACGCGAATATGTGCATTAAGCGGGGCGAAAGCTGTATGGTTTTGTTGTTTTTCTGTTACCTTTGCATGGTAAAAGGTTTGACAAAGGAATATTATGGGAACAGAAAAAAAGGCTTTGTTGGGAATGACGATGGCGGAGTTGCAGACGGCGGTCTCTGCCTTGGGCATGCCTGGGTTCGCGGCAAAACAGATTGCTTCATGGATATATGGCAAAAAAGTGTCATCAATTGATGAAATGACCGACCTTTCTCTGAAACACCGTGAATTGATGAAAGAGCATTATGAAATAGGATCCTCCGCTCCGGTTGAGGCCATGCGCTCAAGAGACGGGACTGTGAAATATCTGTTTCGTACTCAGACGGGGAATTATGTTGAGGCCGTATACATTCCGGAGGGGAAACGGGCTACCATGTGCGTGTCTTCACAGGTAGGATGTAAAATGAATTGTATTTTCTGCATGACAGGCAGACAGGGATATACCGCAAGTCTTACCGCCAGTCAAATCTTGAATCAGATATATTCTGTCCCCGAGCGTGACACACTGACCAATGTGGTCTTTATGGGGATGGGAGAACCTTTTGATAATCTGGACGAGGTTTTGAAAACCCTGGCTATTCTTACGGCCGGATACGGATATAAGTGGAGTCCGAGGCGCATTACAGTTTCAACTGTAGGACTGAAAAAGGGCCTGCGCAGATTTATGGAGGAAAGTGAATGCCGTCTGGCTGTCAGTCTGCATTCGCCAGTTCCGGAGCAGCGTGCCGGTCTGATGCCGGCGGAACGGGCATATTCGATAACGGATATTGTGGATCTGCTTCATAATTATGATCACGGCAGACAGCACCGTCTGTCATTTGAATATATCATGTTCAAGGGTGTGAATGACTCCATGTTTCATGCAAGGGAACTGGTGCGTCTGCTTCGCGGATTGGACTGCCGTGTCAATCTGATCCGCTTTCATGCCTTCCCGGGTGCAGACTTGAAAGGAAGCGGCATGAATGTAATGATTGATTTCAGGGATTATCTGACTAAGAACGGTATCTTTACAACCATCCGGACATCGCGCGGTGAAGATATCTTTGCCGCATGCGGAATGCTTTCTACCACGAAAGAGCAGCAATTGAAAAAACAATAAATAACCAGACAGTATATTATGACGGATAAAGACAAAATAAAGGTAGGTATTACACAAGGAGACATCAACGGAGTAGGGTATGAGGTCATATTCAAGACGTTTTCAGACCCTGCGATGCTCGATATGTGCATGCCTGTTGTATATGGCTCGCCCAAGGTGGCGGCATATCATTGCAAGGTCATGGATTTGCAGGCCGGTTTCAGCATAGTAGGCAGTGCCTCTGAGGCGGTGCGCAATAAGCTGAACATTGTAGATTGTTCAGACAATGAGGCGAAAGTGGAATTCTCAAGACTTTCTCCGGAGGCGGGCAGGGCTGCGCTCGATTCTTTGGAAAAAGCTTTGGATGAATACCGCCAGGGCTTGATAGACGTGCTGGTTACGGCTCCTGTCAATAAGGCGGCCATTCAGTCTGAGAGCTTCCGGTTCCCGGGCCAGACGGAATATATTCAGGAACGTGCGGGCGGAGGAAGCAAGGCACTGATGATATTGATGAAAGATGATTTCCGGGTGGCTGTGGTTACAGGACATATTCCGGTAAAGGATATCGCTTCGGCTCTGACAAAAGAATTGATAGAAGAGAAGCTGCGTATATTCAACAACGCTCTGAAGACCGACTTTGATATTGACTGCCCCCGTATAGCTGTATTGGCATTGAATCCGCATGCCGGTGAAGGAGGCTTGCTGGGAACCGAAGAAAAGAAAATCATTATACCGGCAATGAAAGAAACGGGAGCACGGGGAATCTGTTGTTTCGGGCCTTTTGCCGCTGACGGCTTTATGGGCTCTGGCCGGATAGCTCATTTTGACGGTATCTTGGCTATGTATCATGATCAGGGACTGGCTCCTTTCAAGGCACTGGCTATGGATGAGGGAGTAAATTATACGGCAGGATTGCCTGTTGTGCGCACATCGCCCGATCATGGAACGGCTTATGACATTGCAGGCAAGGGAATTGCTTCGGAAGCGTCTTTCCGTCATGCCGTATATGCGGCCTTGGATATATACCGCAATCGTCTGTTCAATGAGGAAATCCATGCGGATCCTTTACGCAAGCAGTATTATGAAAAGCGTGATGACAGCGATAAGCTGAAACTCGATGCGATAGATGACGAAGGGTTGTAAGAGGTTCTCTGGCTGAACGGCTTCAAGGTACGGGACGTATTTTTTGCGGTGTATGAAAAAAAACAGTGTGGCAATTCGTTTTTTTCTGTATCCCGTGTCTGGGTGTTTTTGTTTGAAAGAAAAAGACTGATTGCTAAAAACTGCCAAAACAGTGGCTGTATTTATAAAGTAATTCGTACTTTTGTCTCATAATTCTTATATGTCTATGGTAACGTCTGAAATTCAACAGATAAAACTGAAGTTTGGCATTATTGGCAATGCCGAAGGTTTAAACCGGGCAATTGATATAGCCATTCAGGTGGCTCCTACGGATTTGTCTGTTTTGATAACGGGAGAAAGCGGGGCGGGCAAGGAGCATTTTCCTAAAATTATTCATCAGAACAGCGGCCGGAAACACGGGCAATATATTGCCGTTAACTGTGGAGCCATACCGGAAGGTACCATTGATTCCGAGCTGTTTGGTCATGAAAAGGGAGCCTTTACGGGAGCCATAGGCGAGCGCAAGGGCTATTTTGGCGAGGCTGACGGAGGTACTGTTTTCTTGGATGAGGTGGGGGAATTGCCGTTGTCTACTCAGGCCCGCCTGTTGCGTGTGCTCGAAACCGGAGAGTTTATCAAGGTGGGTTCTTCCAGAGTGGAAAAGACGAATGTAAGAATAGTTGCGGCAACCAATGTTAATTTAGCTCAGGCAATCGTAAACGGACGTTTCCGCGAGGACTTGTATTATCGTTTAAATACGGTTCCTATCAGGATCCCCCCGTTGCGTGAGCGCCCGGAAGACATATTCCTGCTTTTTCGGAAATTCGCCTCTGATTTTGCGGAGAATTATCATATGCCTTCCATTCAGCTTACAGAGGATGCCCGCAAGGTTCTGGTTTCTTACCCATGGCCTGGCAATATCCGCGAATTGAAGAATATAACGGAACAGATATCCATTATTGAGAAGAAGCGTGAGATCGATGCAGGTATTCTGCAGACTTATATCCCGCTGCATCAGGACGCGCGTTTTCCGACAGTTGTCGGAAACGCTCCGCAGGGAAAAAGCCTTGACAACGAACGTGAGATGTTATATAAGATATGGTTTGATTTGCGTAATGACGTGAACGAGTTGAAGAAGCTGGTTCATGAAATCATGTCGGATCGCGCTAAGGAAAACAACATACGGCAGTCTTCTTCCGTGCCTTATTATCCTCAGTCAGAGGTTCATCTTGTGCCGGCGCAGCTGGACAATAATATGCAGACCATTGACATATCCTCGTCCCGGGGAAAAAACATGCATGCGGATGTATCCGATACGGATGAGTATGTGGAAGAATCATTGTCGTTGGATGATGTTGAGAAGGAAACGGTGAAAAAGGCATTGGAGAGGAATCACGGAAAGCGCAAGAATGCGGCTAAGGATTTGAACATATCAGAACGTACGCTGTACAGGAAAATTAAGGAATATGGTCTGGAATAGTTTGATAAGGCATGGATCCGCATGGATCTTTGCGGTAACGGCCATGCTCTCATGCACTGTCTCATATAGATTTAACGGGGCCTCCATTAATTATGACAAGGTAAAGACTCTGACAGTCAATACATTCGAAAACCGTGCGCTTTATCAATACGGCCCGTTGGCCTCTGTCTTTAATAATAAATTGCAGGATGCGTATGCCCGGCAGACAAAACTGAAGTTCGTCAGGCAGGGAGGTGATTTGGAGCTTTCGGGAGAAATTGTAAGTTACGATGTGTTTAATAAGTCTGTTTCTGCCGATGGAACTTCGGCGCAGGTTGAATTAAGACTCACCATCAATGTCCGCTTTGTCAATAATACGGATCATAACGAGGATTTTGAACAGAAATTTACGACTTCGCAGACTTATGATTCTACCCTGCAGCTGACTTCCGTACAAGATAACCTGATAGATGAAATGACAGAAGAAATTGTAGACCAGATATTCAATGCGACTGTGGCCAACTGGTAAAATAGATAAAATAGAGAAGAATGATGGACATACAGGAATTTATAGATCATCCGGAATCATTGGACAAGAATTCATTGTATGAATTGCGCGGCTTATTGGCGCGTTACCCGTACTTTGAGCCTGCGCGGCTGTTGTATTTGAAGAATCTGTATGTCTTGCACGATGCTTCCTTTGGAGATGAGTTAGGCAGGTCTGTCGTTTATATCACAGACCGTCCTTTCATGTATTATTATATTGAGAATGAGTTCAGGAGCCGTTGTGTAAGGGATATTGCCGGAGATGAAAGGAATACCGATGGTGAAGACCGTACACTGGGCCTGATTGACGCTTTTCTGGCCTCAAGGCCGGAGGAATCAGATTATGCGGCTACAGGAGACGGCATTGCCGCTGATTATACCTCATACTTGCTGGAGAAAAAGGATGAAGAAGACACAGAGATGAAAACTCCTTTGCGCGGACAGAACATTATTGACAGGTTTATTGAAGAGGACGGAGGGAAGAATTCCTTTGTGCTCCGGAGCGGAGAAGAGCGGGATGCAGGGCGGTACCAGCCTGAAGATCCGGATGGCGAGCCGGATGATGACAGCTGTTTTACGGAGACCCTAGCCAGAATATATATAAAGCAGCAGCGGTATTCCAAGGCTCTTGAGATTATTAAGAAATTAAGTTTGAAATATCCGGAAAAAAACGCTTACTTTGCGGAACGGATTAAATTTTTAGAAAACAGGATTATTAACGACGGATCAAAAGAAAATTAGAGATGATTGTATTTGTAGTATCAGTTTGCTTGCTTGTACTGGCAGCCGTATTGATGTGTTTCATCGTGCTGATTCAAAATTCAAAGGGCGGAGGTCTGGCCGCTGGTTTTGCCTCTTCAAACCAGATTATGGGAGTTCGTAAGACTACCGATGTATTGGAGAAGGCGACATGGGGTCTGGCCGCCTTTATGGTTGTGCTGAGCGTTGCATCGGCATACGCGCTTCCCTCGGCATCGGGGAACGATTCTGTAATATTGAAGGAGACTCAGAGAGAAAGCCGGACCAATCCGCAGGGAATTCCGGGATTTGACGCTTCAAGAGTCAATACGGCAGGGCAGGAACAGCCGGCCGCTTCTCAGGAAGGCACCGCGGAAAACGATGCCCGGCCAGAGAATAAGGCTGAATAGGCATAAGCCGGCTGGTTTAATAGATTGTCAGGCTCAATTACAGATTACAGATTACAGATGGTGTCTGCCATGCATATTCCTGAAGCCGGGCATTACCGCTGGCGGGTAGTAGCCCTGCTGTTTTTCGCGACAACGATAAACTACATTGATCGCCAGGTGCTGGGTATGCTGAAGCCTGTAATAACGGACGATATTCATATTTCTGAGGCAGACTATGGCTATATCGTCTCAGCGTTTCAGGCCGCTTATGCGTTGGGGCTTCTTTTCATAGGCCGTATCATTGACAGATTTGGAACTCGTGTTTCTTATGCCGTGGCGGTTATTGTCTGGAGCCTGTCCGGCTGTTTTCATGCGGCGGCGCGCGGCGCTTTAGGCTTTGGTGTGGCGCGCTTTTTTCTGGGACTGGGTGAGAGTGCCAATTTTCCGGCGGCAATTAAGGCTACGGCCGAATGGTTCCCGGTAAGGGAACGCGCATTGGCTACCGGTATTTTTAACGCGGGCAGTAATATAGGAGCCATGGTCTCGCCTGTAATTGTTACTTATGTTACCGTAACCTACGGATGGCAAATGGCATTTCTCATAACCGGCGCATTAGGAATTGTCTGGATGTTTTTCTGGCTGGTGTTCTATAAGCTTCCCGAAAACGCAAGGAAACTGACGAAAAAAGAGTTTGACTATATCAATCAGGATGAAAAAAAGGATTCAGCGGAAATAGCGGAAAGCGGAAAAGGCATGAGCTGGACTCGGTTAGTCGGGCAGCGCGTTTCCATAGGCATTTGTCTGGCGCGTTTTGTCTGTGACTGGGTCTGGTGGTTCTTTTTGTTCTGGACTCCTGATTTCATAGGAAAAACATACGGAGTGCGCATTCAGGAGATGGTGCTGCCGTTGATTGTCATATACGCGTTTTCTTCATTTGGCGGAATTGCGGGTGGATATATGTCTTCAAAGCTAATCAGTCTGGGAAAGAGTGTAAGTCTCTCCCGTAAGACCGGATTATTAGTCTGCGCTCTTCTGGTGGTTCCCGTATTGCTCATTCCGGAGATTGATTCGTTGTGGGGGTCTGTCGCGATTATCAGCCTGGCATGTTTTGCCCATCAGGGCTGGGCCTCGAATATATATACCGTGGTTTCTGATTATTATCCCAAGCGGAATGTGGCGACAATGACATCAATATCCAGTTTTGCCGGTTCTGTCGGCGGAGTTCTGGCCGCTTCGTTTGTCGGCAATATACTGGAGTTTACCGGAAGCTATTTTATTGTGTTCATGATTGCCGGCTTTGCATATTTGCTGGCGTGGTGCTGCTTGCAGCTCTTCCTTCCAAGAAAAGAAAGGCTTTAATGCCTGATGATTGCATGGTTGTTTTTGGAAGGCCCTATAAGGGGATATTCCTCTGTAGTCTGTGGAAGTCCGACACCGGTTCCACAAATTCTTTCAGATGTTCCGCTATGACACGGTGGCAGAAAAAACATGCTTCTTTTTAATTTACTATATGCGTGGAATATGCGATCAGAAAAACAGGCCGTATTTTTTGCATGGCAAAAATCAAGGTGGGGATCATAAGCATCCTCCGCTGCATTTGGAAAACTCACCTATAAAACACATTTTATTCATGAACGATAAAAAGAAACACCGGAAGCGGTGATCCGGGCACCGGACCGCTGTGCGCAGAAACAATGATTCTTCAGATAAGAACAAGGCTTGTTTGACTTGTTTTTAAATGGAAGAACCGTGTTCCTGAAGAAAAATTTCCGGACTTTTTCTTGCGGAACGCAGTGCTTTTGATAACTTGCCCCGCTTTGATGCTTTAAGGCTGTGAAAGCCGTTCCGGCCGGTAAACATTAATGTTCCGGTCATTTCAAAAATAACAGAACTATACATTTAAGGCTTGTGCTATCACAAAAAAGTTTGATTGTTGTGGAAGAAAAAGAAACGGATACGGATGCCTTTGGAAAATTGCCGAAGGTGCGATTCTCGCATTCATCACGATA
>CAYUIJ010000068.1:0-13003 GCA_964444735.1 uncultured Bacteroides sp.
GATGACATCGAGTTCTATTATCACGAAGAAGCAAGTGCTGCAAATGGAATAACGGACCCTATTGTTTATCATCGCGACCATCTTCAACCAGAGCGCAAGAAAGACAAGACTGAGACATATTTCAGAATTGGGCAATTGAACTTGCATCAATCTGGAATAGATATCACTTTTGAAAACGAGAAGTTACATTATAGGGCATCAGCCTTAATACGCGGCTATCGCATCGATACTGATGGTGGAAGTGTATCATTCTCAACACATCTCTATGATGACCTTTTCAAAGATATGTCTGTGACGGACGGCATAAACGTCAGATGGGTTGACAAAGAGTCTTTGATAAGACAAATGGATTCTCAAGTGTACACCAGACAGAACGTGAAGAAATATGATGGCTTCACAAAAACTGAAGATCCGTGCGACCGACCGTGGCGATACAAAGTAAAGCCCTATAAATTATGATTTTCAACAAAGACACAAACTTGGTTTACATATCACACTGGCTACCTCCATCTATCAAGAAGCCTTTGCGCTTGTTGCTGGAAGAAGTAGGCATACAATATGAACTGCTCAAATGCGAAAACGACTATTGGGCAAGGGACTTCATGCCCATACAGTTGGAAGAGGATGTGTTCATCAAGTATCGCTATTGGCCAGATTATCTCTTGACATCTCCGGATTTGAAGGAATATATAACTGATTGTACAGAGGAATGCGAACGCTTGGGCATACGCTATACCGAGACGGACATCATTATTGATGGCGGCAATGTCGTTCCATGCGGCGATTACATCGTAATGACCGATAAAGTATTCACTGAGAACCACGTTCCAAAACTGGACAAAGGCTTGACGGCACGATTGGAGAAACTTTTCGGACATAAGGTTGTGTTCATTCCGTGGCATAGAAAGGAAGGCGATGACGAGTTTGGCCATTCAGACGGTTTCGTCAAGTATGCTGGTGGAAAGAAGATTCTTATGGGCAACCACAGAGAAAGTTACCCCGAGGAAGCAGATGCTATTCGCAAAGTTCTGGAGAATTATGGTTTTGATGTTACTGAACTGGCGTATGATGTAGAGCATCCCGACAAGGAATATAACTGGGCATACATCAATTTCCTGCAAGTGGGAAATCAGATAATCATGCCGACTTTTGGCATCGATGAAGACGAGCAGGCAAGAATGCAAATCCAGAAGATGTTTCCCACTTGTGAGATATATGGCTTACCTGCGCATGTAATTGCAAACAAAGGCGGTGCATTGCACTGCATAACCTGGAATATAAAACGTTGAAACATATATGCAGATAACAGTTATAACAGGCAGTGCCCACCGGCACGGCACATCGGCTTTGCTGGCCGATGAGTTTATCAAGGGCGCAACAGAAGCGGGACACGAGGTGTTTCGCTTCGATGCCGCATTCAAGGACGTGCATCCCTGCTTGGGTTGCGATACGTGCATCAATAAGGGCATGGGTTGTGTTTATAAGGACGATATGCAGGAACTTAACCCGCATATCCTGGAGGCTGATGTGCTGGTGTTTGCCTCGCCCATTTATTACTACAACATCAATGCTCAGATAAAGGCAGTGATGGACCGCTTCTACGCCAACAATGCAGCCTTGCAAGGCAATAGGAAAGCGGCTATGCTGCTCACTATGGCAGATGACTGTCACGAGTCGGCTGATGGCCCGACCGTGTTCTTTGAACGATACACCAATTACATGAAGTGGGAGAACCTTGGCGTGATTGCCGCCATGAACAGTTGGACGGTTGATGACATCAAGCAGACTGACTATCCTCGCCAAGCCTACGAGTTGGGCAAAAGCATATAAGTCAATGGGAACATTTTTTTGGACGTTATGACTTTGAATGAATACCAACA
Organism: uncultured Bacteroides sp.; assembly: GCA_964444735.1. Lineage (GTDB taxonomy): Bacteria > Bacteroidota > Bacteroidia > Bacteroidales > Bacteroidaceae > Phocaeicola_A. The sequence continues at coordinate 1,881 of CAYUIJ010000068.1, forward strand.
AGCAGCACTCGCCACGGTGTGCTATCCCAAGGATATGAGCATTCTGTATCCTGTGCTTGGATTGTCGGGCGAAACTGGCGAGGTCGCAGATAAAATCAAGAAAGTCTATCGCGACTATCAAGGCGTGTTCTCGGAAGAGCAACGCAAGGCCATCACCTTGGAATTGAGCGATGTGATGTGGTATTGCGCGGCACTGGCCAACGATTTAGGGTACAGCCTTGACGAGATAGGCCAAATGAACATTGCCAAACTCGCCTCTCGCAAAGAGCGTGGTGTAATTTCCGGCAACGGAGACAACAGATAATATCGAGGGATATGAAGAAAGTAAAAATAACAGTCCTGCGCAAGATGTTCAACGAAGACCTTGCGAAGGAATATGGGGCTGAGGGGCTGACTTCATGCCCGATGCTCCGTGAGGGGCAGGTGTTCTATGCCGACTATGCCAAGCCTGAGGGTTTGTGTGACGAGGCATGGAAGGCGATATACCAATACGTTTTTGCCTTGGCGCACGGAGCGGACAAGGAGACTTTTTACTATGGTGATTGGATTCGCAAGCCGGGCGTGGCAATCTGTTCGTGCAACGACGGACTGCGCCCTGTTATCTTCAAACTCGAAACCACGGATGAAGAGAGCAAGATAGACTACGAACCCGTGAAAAAGTAATCACATGAATGGGCCTATATTGATATGAGACGGTTCAAGCAACAACTTCCCGCCCAAGAATGCTTTGCTATATTGCAACGCAACATGTCGGGTGTCTTAGCCCTTTGCGATAAAGATATGATGCCTTATGCTGTGCCATTGAGTCATGCTGTTGATGGCGACAGACTGATATTTCACTGCGCAAAAGAGGGACACAAACTCGATTTGATACGCGAGAACGACAATGCTTCGTTCTGTGTCATAGACCAGGATGAGGTTCACCATATACTTCCGCAGCGTCATCATTTTTGGCCGAATCCGCGTCATCGAAGATGAGAGCGAAAGGCTTGAAGCGGCAAAAATCATCGGGTGCTGCTGCAATCCAGACGAAAAAACTTTGGAGGAAGAATTGGCAAAAGGCTTCTCCCGCGTGGTCATGCTGGAAATGACGATAGACCAAATCACAGGGGAGCAGGCTATTGAAATGGTAAAATAGAACGACATGAGTAAACGAGACTACATACAGGCCAACAAGCAATGGCTCATTGAAAAGGCCAAGGAGGGCGTGAAGGCTCTTCCCAAAGGCATATACTACAAGGTGCTGGCATCGGGTGAACCGAATGGCAAACACCCGATGCCTCGAAGCATCGTCACTGTGCATTATACAGGCAAGACCATCAACGGCAAGACATTCGACAGCAGCCGTGGCGGTGTGGCACCGGCTTTCCGCCTGAGCGACCTCATCGAGGGCTGGATAATCGCCATGCAACAGATGGTGGTTGGCGACAAGTGGGAACTTTACCTGCCTGCTGAAATGGGTTACGGCAAGTTTTCGCAGCCCGGCATTCCAGGCGGATCCACACTGATATTCGAGATTGAACTATTGGGGATAGCATAATGCAGATAAGCGTTGTCATCGAAAACACATCACAGTGCGGAATGCCTGTGGATCATGGGTTGAGCCTGTGGATTGAAACTTGCGGCCGTAAGTTCTTCTTCGACCTTGGGCAGGGAAATCTGTTTGCTGATAATGTCAAGGCGATCGTTTAAATGTTTGGTTTTCCACTATAAATTTAATGCTTTTATCGCTATGTTCCTAATATCCAGCAGATTATTTTGAACCTTATATCGAACTCACGTTAATTAATAACGCAATCTTACGGAGTAAAAATGTCAGTGTAAAGAGTTTTTTCGCCTGAGATGAAATACCGAAATTCTGTCTACAATATTTGAAACAATCTTCATTATTCAGTCTGCTGTCTTTTCCATTTTTCATTAAGGTAAGGTTGCTTTCGCATTGGGCGGCCTTACTTGTGTGACTATAGCTTTTATGGACGTTTTTTCTATTCTTTTAGTCGTGGGCGGTTTTCCTTGATTATTTTTCCGGCAAATGCCTGCTCTTCATGATTCACCAATACAACCACTCCGTGACCTCCGGCACCATAAGGTGAGGTAAGTCCCACCGTTTCGTCTTTAATCATGGCCTGTACTCCGTTTGCGGCTAAAAAGCCTTTTACCAGTTCTGCTTTCCAAAGGTCACCTCTGTAAATCTCGGCCAATGAACCATAATCTTTTGTTGCCATACTGTGAATGTTTTTAAAATCAAAACTCTAATTTATTCATTTGCTTCTTTGACATTTACAATATAAGGATAATTTATAAGAAATTTAAATAAATTTAAAGATTAGAAGTGAGAGGCGTATTTTATTTGCTGTCGTTCTTTTGGATGCCCATTTTAGATTTTCTGTTATGCATGGGCATTTACAAGGAGCGGTAATACGTTTCACATGATTCTGAATCTTCTTGATGAGGGCTTCACGACACTGATCTTGTATTTCTTTGACAACACGATGGCGACTTTTACCATTTGGCTACGAATATCATCGGGTATGCAGGTGTGGTGCATTCCATTACGGCAGGGTGAGCCATCAGTGCACTTCTGCCTTGAACGGGCCGATGCGGTAACCGGACTCTTGATAACGTCATCGACATGTCCTACAAGCCAGTAGCAGCTGTATTTGGCACGTCATCGGTATGATTGCAACGTTTGTCTAACCTGTTTACTTCATTTGGTATAATATATACCATCGTGTTATGTCACAGTCCGGTTCTTCGTTGTGGTAATAGCTTTTGAACGGCTCACAAGATTTACCTTTATCAGTATAGGCAACAATCTGTTCCGATTTTCGTCTTCTAATCCAGCTGACAGACATCAGTCACTTCTTGTTTTGTCATTCCAGAATCCACAGTCTTGCTGTAGTTTGTGTAGTTTGTTTTATTTGGTCTGTCATAGTAAAGCAAAAAAGATTATGGGTTAGTAAATACTCCTGCATATCCCTTGTTTGGACAAAGGATATGCGGAAAATATTGTCTGTTTCGCGGTTGATTTCAGCGGCTGGCTTTCAGTGCGCGTATCACTGACGAAGTGAATCCGGCATGTTCCAGTTCGTTCAGTCCCTTGATAGTGATGCCTCCCGGAGTGGTAACTTTGTCAATTTCGACCGATGGATGTGTATTGTTGTTGAGAATCAGTCGGGCTGCTCCTTCGAGTGACTGTGCTACCATGCGCATAGAATTGATGGGTGAGATACCCATCTCTATACCAGCCTGCATGGCGGCCTGCACGTATTTCAATGCATAGGCGATGCCGCATGATGAAAGGGCGGTAGCCGCTTCAAGTTGTTTTTCATTGATGAGTATGGCAAGGCCCATTTCATTGAAGATGTTGAGTAGTAGCCGGGTCTGTTCTTCCGAGATATTGCGTCCGCAGATAAGCGTCATGCTTGCCTTTTCAGAGATGGCCGTGTTGGGGATAATGCGGAAAATGGGCATTTCCGGGTCAACGAAATGGGCCACTTCCTCAATGGATATTCCGGCAGCCAATGATACCAGTATCTGAGGGCGTTGAGGATGTATGGGACTCAGTACTTCTTCTACCTTCCAAGGCTTCACTGCCAGAATGATAATATCGGCATTGCGTGTGGCTTCCTTATTGTCATTGGTTGTATTGATTTCTGGGAAACGTTTTTTCAGTTTTTCCAATTTCTCGTTATGAGGATTGGAAACTGTAATGTCCTTGACGTTGATAAATTGGCTTTGTGCCAGTCCGCATGCAATGGCTGCTCCCATATTGCCTGCGCCGATAATTGTTATTCTCATATCAATGTTATTAATTGGTTTTCAATTGTAGCAAAGGTAGAAAAGTAAATAATAAGAAGAAACTATTTCAGCAATATATTGTGAATCGTCTTATTGAGGGGAGCATGTATTGAAAAATTGCATGATCAACTGGCAAATGCAAGAATAGAGAAAATGTCTGAAGGACTCACGTTTCGGTGTTGGGAAAATGAATTGAGTTTCTCGCCTGGCCTTGCGTTTGTCCTGGCCTGTACTTTTTTTAGGAAAGAATTGCCCGGATTGCTTAGAGTCCGTTCCTTCCGGCCCGTATTGCCTTATGAGTTTTCCGATGTTCTTTGGTGGCACCTTTCTTCTACGAACAGCAGGGGCCGGAGGAACAGGCGGAGGTTCCCTTCAAAGCTTCCGTGATTTTCCCGTGCGAGGAGAACCCGCTGTAGTTGTCCTTTGTCATGGTCTTCATCCCGTCTTCCCTGTACGGCAGTGCCAGCCTGACTGCGGTTCTCGCTGGTTCCCCGCTTTCGTCCGCCCGCACGTGCCGGTATGTCAGTCCGTGCGATATGGGCCTGCCTTCTCTTTTCATGTACCCCGCGACCTGCTTCGGTGACCAGCCGTCCCGCCTCACATGCTCCAATGCCTTCCACACGACCAGACTGTCTGTCCTTGCGGCTGTTCTCCGTGTCGGGTCTGAGCCCGTGCCATGCCCATTTGGCGAGCCTTATTCCACAGGTACTTTCCGCTTCCGGTATTGTCTCGCCTGAGCCTGCGGGAGAGGCTGGCTGACTTACGCACACTGACGAGGCGGTTTCTTTTCTTGTCGTCTTCTTTTGCAACGGCACAAAAATTTGCGGCCTTTGTTCCGGAGTTACTTGATAGTGCATTGCAACACAAGATCAGTAATTTCAGAGGAATTCGAACCTTTCTTTTCTTTTTTTTGTATTGTCAGTTGCTTTTGGCGGGGATGGCTTGGATTTTTGCGCTTCGATTTTGAATCTAAAGATACATTACGGTAAACGAAGTGTCAAGTCCTCCGCTGAATGTCACAACTATTTTCTTTTTCTCTTCCATAGCATTATTTGTTATTTTACTGTTGTTAATATTCATGTTTATCTGGTCATTAGGACGCTTCACCGGATCATAGAACATTGCGGTGCGGACGCAGTAACACCGTCTTGTATGTTCCTGTATATCATGATTGCGGCAGTCTTCGTGTCCTTTCCAGAATGCGTCATCGTTTGTCAGCTCGGCAAACGGCACAGGATCAGGTTCGGTATTTATTTTCATTATGGATTCTTCGCTGTCAGTCCGAAGAATTTGGCATGCGACCATCACCGGCATGACAGCGTAAATGCCGCGCGTTTGATTCGTTTGGCCGGTCCGTGTCCTCTGAACTTTTCAACCACAATCAGCCCGGAGTTGACTACGTATTGTTTGTTCTCCTGACTCTATATAACAAAAACCGGCAAATTCATCCCTGTGTAGTGCGATGATGGCTTTGCCTTCTTTCATTTCTGCGCCCATATTCATGAGTTCGTTTGACAATGCCTGTACTCTTACTTTAGCCGCAGCTGTAATTGTTTCAAGGATAGTGTCGACATAAATCTCGTGCGAGGCATCGGCAATCATTAGCATCAATTTGATCATTTCCATAATTAACTTTGTTTGTTATTGTAATGCGGTTAAGTCTGAATGTTGGGAATGATACGGCGTAATGCTCTTACAACATCGGTATGTGTTACTCTTTCATTCAAAATCATCATGATAGTGTCATCTCCTGCAATAGTTCCCAGTATTTCTTCAATGTTCCCGTTGTCTATATCGTAAGCTATGCTGCTGGCATATCCGGGACGAGTACGTATTACGGCTATGTTCCCCGAGAACCGTAACGAAATAAACCCGTTGGAAATAGGCATGTTAGCTGTAGGATGCGGCTCACTGATGCGCTTGTAGAGTGTATTGTTGGGTAATACATAGATATACTTTCCACTGATACTGGCAGCTTTGGCCACTTTCAGCTGTTTCAGATCTCTTGACAAAGTAGCCTGAGTAGAGATGTAACCTTCATGCATGAGTTCCCTCAACAATTCTCCCTGGCTTCCTATCTCTTTGGTTGAAATAATAATCTTGATAGAATCGAGACGGCTGCTTTTATTTTTCATAGTGAGTGTATAATTATTCCGAAATATGCGGTAAAGATAGCAATAATATTTAATATGTTGCATAAACACAGGAATTTTTATTTTTATGCATTATAAATATGCGATTATTGGCTTTTCCTTTTTGATGAAAAGGAATATAAAAATCATAAAAAGAAGCAATATGTTTAAGATATTTCTGTATATTTGCCTTATTATTAAAATATTGTAAAATACAAACCTGAAATAATGATTACCGTATGGAAAACATGAACTTTTTTGCCGTTGATTTGGGGGCAACTAGCGGTAGAACGATTCTTGGAAAAATATGTGATAAAAAGATAGAATTGGCAGAGCTGACTCGTTTCCCCAATAATATAATAGAAACAGGCGGTCATTTTTACTGGGATATATACGCCTTGTATTTTGAAATCATCAAGGGTCTGAAGAAAGTGGCTCAGGAAAACATTCTGATTAATTCAATCGGTATCGACACATGGGGAGTGGACTTTGTGTTCATTGGTAAAGACGGTGCCATTCTCCGCAATCCTTATTGTTATCGCGATCCTCATACGGCAGGCGCACCCGAAGAATACTTTACCCATATTTCGCGTGAACGTGTGTATGGCATTACCGGAATACAGATTATGAACTTCAATTCACTGTTCCAGCTTTCGACTCTTCATCGCAACAAATGTTCGGCTCTGAAGGCTGCCGACAAGATTCTGTTCATGCCCGATGCCCTTTCTTATATGCTCACCGGGGAAATGGTAACCGAATATACCATTGCTTCTACATCGCAGATACTGAATCCGCGTACCAGACGTTTTGAAAAGGAACTGCTTGATGTGGCAGGTGTAAAGGAAAAACAGTTCGGACGCTTTGTATTTCCTGGTGAGAGAATCGGAATGCTGAGCGAGGAAGTGCAGAAGATGACCGGTCTGGGAGCTGTTCCTGTGATTGCCGTTGCCGGACATGATACCGCTTCGGCCGTAGCAGCCGTACCGGCACGTAATGCAAACTTTGCATACTTGAGTTCTGGAACGTGGTCACTGATGGGTATTGAAGTGAAAGATGCCATTATCAACAAAGACAGTTACGACAAGAACTTTACCAACGAAGGTGGTGTGGAAGGTACCATTCGTTTCCTCAAAAATATATGTGGCATGTGGTTGCTTGAATGCTGCCGCAAGGAGTGGGAGGCTACCAACAACTATTCATATACCGAACTGATTGATGCGGCATTGGCTGTACCGGCTTTCCGTAGCGTAATTAATCCGGATGCTCCCTGTTTTGCTAATCCGACATCAATGATTGACGCTATCCGCAATTATTGTGTGCAGACCAGCCAGCCTGTGCCCGATACTTACGGTGAACTTACCCGCTGTATTTTTGATAGCCTGGCATTGCGTTACCGTCAGGTATTCGGATACATGCAGGAGATGGCACCGTTCAAAATAGAGCGTCTACACGTGATTGGCGGAGGCTCACGCAATAATCTGTTAAACCAGTTTGCCTGCAATGCTGTAGGTGTGCCCGTAACCGCCGGTCCGTCTGAAGGTACCGCATTGGGTAACATCATGCTTCAGGCCAAGGCCCTCGGACTGGTAGGTACCGTACAGCAGATGCGCGATATGATTGGTCAGTCAATCAAGCTTGCCGAGTTTGAGCCGAAAGATACGGAAGAGTGGTATGCCGCTTATATGAAATACCTGTCGGTATATCGTGAAGATATCTGATAAGGTTGTCTGATGGAGAGCACATTATTTTACTTAATTGAAAATATATTATTATGAAAGAAGAACTTGTAAAAAGAGCCTATGAAGTAGCCAAAGAGCGCTATGCTGCCGTAGGAGTAGATGTAGAAAAAGTGTTGGATACGCTTCAGGAAATTGAGATTTCAATGCACTGCTGGCAAACCGATGACGTAGTTGGTTTCGAACCGAAAGCAGGGGCTTTGTCTGGCGGTATCCAGACTACCGGGAACTATCCAGGTAAAGCACGTAATATTGATGAGGTACGCAAGGATTTGGAATTTGCCATGTCATTGCTGCCTGCAAAACAACGTGTTAACCTTCACGAAATCTATGGTGATTTCCATGGCGAGTTCGTTGACCGCGACCAATGCACCATTGACTTGTTCAAGAGCTGGATGGATTGGGCTGACGATCAAGGCGTAAAACTTGATTTCAACTCAACTTCATTTTCTCACTCGAAGAGCGGGAACCTTTCTCTTTCAAATCCTGACAAGGGCATTCGTGATTTCTGGATTGAGCATACCAGACGTTGCCGTCAGATTGCCGATGAAATCGGTAAGCATCAGGGAGATACCTGTTACATGAACCTTTGGGTACACGATGGCAGCAAGGATATCACTTTGAACCGTATGAAATACCGTGAGCTGTTCAACGACTCACTCGACCAGATTTTCGCTGTAAAATACGACCACATGAAGACCGGTCTGGAAAGCAAGGTATTCGGTATCGGTCTGGAACACTATACCGTAGGCTCTAATGAGTTCTGCATGGGTTATGCTACCAAGCATCAGACTTATCTGACTATCGATACCGGCCACTATCATCCGACAGAAGTTGCTGCCGACAAAGTTTCGTCAGCTCTGCTCTTCGTTCCTGGACTTATCCTTCACGTGAGCCGTCCTATCCGTTGGGACTCAGACCATGTTACTCTAATGGACGATGCTACTACCGAACTGTTCCAGGAATTGGTACGTTGTGATGCGCTTGACCGTACAGCCATTGCGCTTGACTACTTTGATGCTTCAATCAACCGTATCGGTGCATACGTTATCGGTACCCGTGCAGCACAGAAGAGCCTGTTGCGTGCATTGCTTGAGCCGCTGGCTATCCTGCGCAAATACGAAACTGAAGAAAAAGGTTTCCAGCGTCTGGCTTTGCTTGAAGAGGCTAAGGCATTGCCTTGGAATGCCGTATGGGATATGTTCTGTTTGAAGAACAATGTTCCTGTAGGTGAAGAGTTCATTCCTGAAGTTGAAAGATACGAAACAGAAGTAACTTCAAAGAGATAAATCGTTCTTTTTTCGGAATATGCTGAGAAAGGTTAATAGCGTATTTGATCAGCCGCTAACCTTTGCTTATATTATCAAGAACATATGGAAATCGTATTAGGACTATTGATTATTGCGGTTGGAGCTTTCTGTCAGTCCAGTTGCTATGTACCTATTAATAAGATTAAACAGTGGAGCTGGGAGTCATACTGGATTGTACAGGGTGTGTTTGCATGGCTGGTGTTCCCGTTACTCGGAGCCTTGCTGGCTGTTCCTGATGGACATTCTCTCTTTGAAATCTATGCAGCCAACCCGACTGATGCCTTGTGGTCTATGCTTTTCGGTGTACTGTGGGGAGTAGGAGGTCTGACCTTTGGCCTGTCCATGCGTTATCTGGGTGTGGCTCTTGGACAATCTATCGCATTGGGTACCTGTGCTGGACTCGGAACCGTTCTTACACCGATATTCACCGGTAATACAGACAACCTTACCACTCCCGTCATCGTGGGTGTGATTGTAACCATGCTGGGTATCGCCATCATCGGATATGCCGGAAGCCTGAAGTCAACCAGCCTGATTGAGGAGGAGAAGAAAGAGACCGTGAAAGACTTCAACTTTACCAAAGGTCTCATTGTGGCACTTCTTGCCGGTTTCATGAGTGCCTGCTTCAGCATCGGACTCGGTTTCGGTGAGTGCCTCCGCTTTGACGAGAGTGCCGACATTTACAAGACATTGCCCGCCACTTTCATGGTGACATTGGGTGGATTCGTTACAAATACCGTTTATTGCTTCTACCAGAACTCGAAAAACCATACGTGGAACGACTACAGAAAGAGTTCGCTTTACGTCAACAACATTCTGTTCTGTGCACTGGCCGGTATACTGTGGTACAGCCAGTTTTTCGGACTGAGTCTGGGCAAGGGCTTTCTTACTGACTCACCCGTGCTGCTCACTTTCTCGTGGTGTATCTTGATGTCGCTCAACGTTACTTTTTCAAACGTGTGGGGCATTATCCTGAAAGAATGGAAAGGATGTACAAGTAAGACCATCACCGTGCTGGTTGTGGGACTGATTGTGCTCATCATCTCTTCATTCCTTCCTCAGCTCTTGAAATAATATTATTAAACAATTCATTAAAATACGACTTATTATGAAATCAATATTAGAAGGACATCCAGCTCTTGCAAGGGAAGTGAACAAGGTTGCAGAGGTTGCCGGTTATTTGTGGCAGAAAGGCTGGGCCGAGCGTAACGGCGGTAACATTACTATCAACGTTACCGAGTTTGTTGACGATGAGATTCGTCAGATGACCCCCATCAGCGAGGTGAACCCTATCGGTATGACCCTTCCGAACTTGAAAGGCTGTTATTTCTATTGCAAGGGAACCAACATGCGTATGCGTGATCTGGCACGCTGGCCGATGGAGAACGGCTCTGTAATCCGTATCCTTGACGATTGTGCCAGCTATGTAATCATTGCCGACAATCCGGTGCGTCCTACTTCGGAGTTGCCCTCACACCTGAGCGTGCACAACTGGCTGATTGGTATCGGCTCAAACTATAAGGCTGCTGTTCATACTCATCCCATTGAGCTCATTGCCATGAGCCACACCAGCAAATTCCTTAAAAAAGACGTGCTTACCAACCTGTTGTGGAGCATGATCCCTGAGACTAAAGCTTTCTGTCCGCGTGGTTTGGGCATTATTCCTTATCAATTGCCGGGTTCTGCCGAGTTGGCCAATGCCACTCTGAAAGAGCTTGAAGACTACGATGTGGTGATGTGGGAGAAGCACGGTGTGTTTGCCGTAGGCGAAGATGCTATGACAGCTTTCGATCAGATTGACGTGCTCACCAAGTCGGCTCAGATATACATCAATGCCAAATGCATGGACTTCGAACCCGATGGCATGAGTCAGAAGCAGATGAAAGAAATGTCGATTGCATTTAATCTGCCGAAATAACCGTCTGTATCGTTCAGATTGACCATATATCCCTTGATTTCTCCTTGCCAGAAAGGCAAGGAGAAATCAAGGGAAGTTTTTCATATATAAGAAGTATATTCTCTTTGTGTGAACACTATTTTTACTTACCGCAGGGATCTTGTTTTTTACGGTATAATCAAATACAATTCGTATTTATGGTTTTGAACCTTATTAGATTATACCTTGTCTGATATAATAATGCCGA
>CAYUIJ010000069.1:0-12762 GCA_964444735.1 uncultured Bacteroides sp.
GTTTGATAGCTTGTCTCATAGTAGTTGCAAAGGTAATGAATAAAGGAACATATTTATGACTGAGGATGAAAAATATATGCGGCGTTGCTTGGCGCTGGCATATAATGGCCGGTATGGGGCGGCTCCTAATCCTATGGTTGGAGCTGTCATAGTATGTAATGGCCGCATTATAGGCGAAGGGTATCATATTCGGTGTGGCGGCCCCCATGCTGAGGTAAATGCGGTTCGTTCTGTCCGTAATCCTGAATTGTTGGGAAAATCTGTCATTTATGTGAGTTTTGAGCCTTGTTCCCATTACGGCAAGACTCCGCCTTGTGCCGATTTGATTATAGAAAAGCAGATACCGCGTGTGGTCGTGGGGTGTGTTGATCCTTTTGCTAAGGTCGCCGGCCGGGGGATACAGAAATTGCGGAATGCCGGCATTGATGTTAAGACGGGTGTTCTTGAGGAGGAATGTCGTGCGCTGAACCGTAGGTTTATTACGTTTCATTCAGAAAAAAGGCCCTATGTCGTTTTGAAATGGGCACAGTCTGCAGACGGATTCATTGATGTCTCCCGGACGGGAGGTTCTCCGGCTGTATTGTCTTCTGCCGAGACCCTGATGCTGGCGCACAGGCATCGTGCTGGATGCAAGGCGGTTCTTGTCGGACGGCGGACGGCCCTGCTGGATAATCCGAATCTGACCGTGCGTAGCTGGTGGGGAGAGAATCCGCTTAGGCTTGTTGTCGATCGTACGGTTTCCTTGCCGGCCTCTCTTCATTTGTTTGATGGTACCGTGCCGACGGTGGTCTTTACGGAAAAAGAACGGGAAAATAGCGGAGGGGTGGAATATTGTAAACTGGATTTTTCCTCAAATATATTGCCTCAGATAATGTCTTGCTTATATCGGCGGGGCGTTCAGTCTTTATTGGTTGAAGGAGGGCATGAACTGCTTCAGGGCTTCATAGATTCAGATTTATGGGATGAGGCTTATATAGAGCGCTCTGCTTGTTTCTTGTCTGGCGGGGTGCCTGCACCCGCATTGTCTATGGCAGGTCATGTCGGCTTGTTTAAAAAAAGATGGGGGGTTGATTATCTGCATTTCATGCGGATTGGAAAACAGAAAAGTCTGTCTGAGGCAGTGTAGGATGTTTTATCTGTAAATTTTATATAAAACTTTTTCATCTTATTGTTATTGAAATAAAATTGTTTCTATTTTTGCAGTTTGTAATCAATTATCATTTCAATGAGAAAGGACTCTTTATATATAGCGGCGGGCTTTTTATGGATGTCTTGTGCTTTTGTTTCGTGTCTGGACAATGATGGGACGGATTATGATATAACTTCAGACGCTATTATTTCTTCATTCTCTTTAGGGACAATTAAGACTGAGGTGCCTGGGATGACTTCCGGAGGAAAGGATACGACTTATGTGCATACGGTCAATGGCTCGTTATATCCTTTTACGATAGACCAGCTGTATAATGAGATTTATAATAAGGATTCCTTGCCCGTAGGTACGGATGTATCCAAGGTCGTAGCCTTGATAACCACTTCTTATGCCTACGCTTTGACATATCAGAAGAATGGGGCGGATACAATATGGACTTCTGCTGATTCCATTGATTTTCGTGAGCCTGTGTTGTTTAAGGCCTATGCTTTGAATGGCGCCTTTCGTCAGTATCGGATTACCGTGAATGTACACCGGATAGATCCGGATTCTTTGTATTGGAGCCGGGTAGATGGCAATATTGATCTTCCTCCCGCTGCAAGGCAGAAAGCCGTGTATTGTAATGGAATGATGCATGTGTTTGTTGTGGCGGATAACGGGGAATTGAAAGTGACCTCGTCAAGTGACGGACGGTTTTGGTCAGGCCTGCAATCTGTTTCCTTACGGAATGCAACGGCAGACTACACGTCGGTGATCTCGGTGGAAGATAAATTATATATGCTTGCGGACAAAAAAATGTATGTATCCGCGGATGGCATTGAATGGAATGCTACTAATGAGACGCTCTATGATATGATGTTTGCGGCATCGGTTGCTAAGCGTGAGCTGTATGTTTTGAGAGGCGATGATATTTGTTCTGTTGACTTGGATGATTATACGGTACGGAAGTTGAATAAGAAAAATGAGTTTTTCCCCGATGCGGACTTGTCTTGTTCGGTATCTCACTTGAATACTGCTAATGATATAGAGCGGCTGACATTGACGGGGGTGAGATCCGGGTCTTCAGATACAACGGCCGTAATATGGACGAAACTGTCAACCGAAGATGTATGGACATATTATTCCCAGGCGGCCGGCAACAACTTGGGATGTCCGCGGCTGGTTAATTTGTCGGCATTCGCGTATGATGGTTGCCTGTATGCTTTTGGAGGAGCGAATGATTATGTGACATCTGAAGGCATACCGGCTTTTAAGTATATATACAAGTCGGTAGACAGCGGTATTGAGTGGCTTCCTCAGCCGGATAAGATAATGTTGCCTGCGGAGTTTGAGGGGCGCATGCCGTATTATTCTTGTTTGGTGGATAAGGATCATTATATATGGATATTCTGGAGCGACGGGTCAAATGAGGTCTGGAAAGGGAAGCTCGGGCATCTGGGATTTAATTAGGAAGTCAAAGCGTCAATATGGAAATGCCATTGTCATACAAGGAACAAATAGATGTAAGGCGGGTGCCTGCTCATGTCGCTATTATTATGGATGGTAACGGGAGATGGGCGATAGCTCATAATCAAAGGCGGAGTTACGGACATCAGGCAGGCGTTGGGGCTGTTCGTAGAATTGTGAAGACTGCGGCGGAAGCGGGTGTTAGGTTTCTTACGCTATATGCCTTTTCTACAGAAAACTGGAGCCGTCCGCAGGAGGAAGTCGCCACGTTGATGGCATTGCTGTTGGATTCTGTTGAGGAAGAGATATTCATGAGGAACAATGTCGCGTTTCGTGTCATTGGCGATATGGAGCGTCTGCCGGAAACCGTGAGAGAACGTTTAAGGCAGTGTATGGAACGCACCGCGGGAAATTCCAGAATGACAATGGTAATTGCCTTGAGCTACTCTTCGAGATGGGAAATTACACAGGCGGTCAGGCGGATTGCAGAAAAGGTAAAGGCCGGAGTTGTGGATACGGAGGATATAGATGAATCTCTGGTCTCGCAGAATTTGTCTACTTCTTTTATGCCGGATCCCGATTTGCTGATTCGCACGGGAGGAGAGGTCCGTTTGAGCAATTACCTGTTGTGGCAGTGCGCTTATTCCGAGCTTTATTTTTGTGATACTTTTTGGCCTGATTTCGATGAGGAGGATTTTTATAAGGCTGTTTGCAGCTACCAGCAGCGTGAACGGCGCTTTGGAATGACGAGCGAACAGGTGGCCGGCGAATAACGATTGACAATGATGATGAAAAGAATGCTGATTCGTAAATTGATATTAAAGACAATAGGTCAGACCTTGCTTATTGCCGGGTTGACACTGGTTCCCGCTAACATGCGCGCGCAGGAGGAAAATCAGGAGAAAATCACTGATCCCCTGATTGTATATTCAGGAACTCCCCGGCAGTATGAGATTGGAGGCATCAGTGTCACCGGAGGCGAAGGCTATGAGGATTATGTGCTGATTGGAATTTCAGGCCTGTCGGTGGGGCAGGCCATTTCGGTACCCGGCGATGAGGTGACGCAAGCCATAAGAAGTTATTGGAAAAACGGCCTTTTTTCTCAGGTAAGGATTGAGGCTGACAGTATTGTTGGGAAAAAAATATATTTGAATATAGTACTGGCGCAGAGGCCTCGTATTTCCGATATAATATATAGCGGGGTGAAGAAGTCGGAGCGTGAGGACTTGGAGGCGCGGCTGGGCATGATGAAAGGCGGACAGGTTACCCCGAACATAATAGACCGTGCGAAGTTGCTGGCTAAGCGGTACTTTGACGACAAAGGGTTTAAAAATGCCGAGATTGTTATTCTTCAGCGTGATGATCCGAACAAGACCAATCAGGTTATTGTGAGCATAAACATAGACAAAAAGGAGAAGATTAAGATTCACGAGATTGCCATTGATGGAAATATGGCTTTAAGTGACAGGAAGATAAAGCGTCTCATGAAGAAGACGAACGAAAAGGGCAAGCTCGTGAACTTGTTTAAGACCAAGAAGTTTATTGAAGATAATTATACGGCGGATAAGGAAAACATTATCAGTAAATATAATGAGCTGGGCTATCGTGATGCGGTTATTGTGTGGGACAGCGTAAGCGGCTATGATGACCGTACGGTTGATATTCGTATAAAGATAGATGAAGGGCAGAAATATTATGTGCGCAATATCAGCTGGGTAGGAAATACGGTATATCCGACCGATTTGCTGGGTTCTCTTTTAGGCATGAAGAGAGGAGATGTTTATAACCAGACTCTTATAACGGAAAGAACCCGTGATGACGAGGACGCGATAGGCAACTTATATTATAACAACGGCTATGTGTTCTTTAATCTGGATCCGGTGGAAGTTAATGTGGATAATGACTCTATTGATTTGGAGATGAGAATTGTCGAAGGCCCTCAGGCAACTATCAATCGTGTGCGTATTACGGGAAACGACCGCTTGTATGAGAATGTGGTGCGTCGTGAGCTTCGTACACGCCCGGGCGAGCTTTTCAGTAAGGAGAACCTGATGCGCTCATACCGTGAACTGGCGCAGATGGGACATTTCAACCCTGAGACAATTGATCCGAAAGTAGAGCCGGATGTGGAGTCAGGAACTGTTGACATCAATTATGTATTGGAGTCAAAGGCTAATGACCAGATTGAGTTCTCTGCCGGATGGGGACAGACGGGAGTAATCGGTAAGCTGAGTTTGAAGTTTACTAACTTTTCTATAAAGAACCTGTTCTCGAAAAATGAGAACAAACGAGGGTTCCTTCCTCAGGGAGACGGCCAGACGCTGACATTAAGCGGTCAGACAAACGGCAGCTATTATCAGTCATACAGCGTGTCGTTCTTTGACCCCTGGTTTGGAGGAAAACGTCCGAATCAGTTCTCTGTAACGGCGTTCTATTCTAAACAGACCGATGTGAACGACAACTATTACAATGATGCCTATTATAACAGCTATTATAACTATTATTATGGCTATGGCAATTATAATGCCGGCTATTATGGATACGATTCATATTATGACCCTGACAAGTCTGTCCAGCTGTATGGCTTGTCTTTAGGATGGGGCAAGCGTTTGAAATGGCCTGACGACTATTTCATGCTGACTGCTGAGCTGGCCTATCAGCGCTATGTCCTGAAAGACTGGCAGTACTTCCTGATTGCAAACGGCAAATGTAACAATATTAGTTTTGGCCTGACTTTGTCACGTAGCTCCATTGACAATCCGATATTCCCGCGTAAGGGCTCTGATTTCTCTTTGTCTGTGAACTTTACGCCTCCGTATTCTTGGTTTGACAATGTCGACTATAAAAACCTGTCTGTTTCGCCGAGTTCTGAAACGTATCAGGACGATATGCAGAAGAAATACAGATGGGTGGAATATCACAAATGGAAATTCAAGGCCAAGACGTATACTTCGTTGAGCGGTGTCAATAAATGCCCTGTATTGATGACACGTGTGGAATTCGGCTTGCTGGGACATTACAACAAGTATAAGAAATCGCCGTTTGAGACATTCTATGTAGGCGGTGATGGCATGTCGGGATATTCAAGTACTTATGCCACTGAAACCATCGGCCTTCGTGGCTACGAGAATGGCGCTCTCACTCCGTATGGGTATGAAGGCTATGCTTATTCGCGCCTGGGCTTGGAATTGCGTTATCCGATTATGCTTGAGACATCCACGCAGATTTACGTGCTGAGCTTCCTTGAGGGAGGTAATGCATGGGATGATGTGGAGAAGTTTAATCCTTTTGACATGAAACGTTCCGCAGGTGTGGGAGTCCGTATCTTCCTGCCGATGATTGGTCTTATGGGTATTGACTGGGGATACGGATTTGATAAGATTAGAGGAAGCAACACCTATAGTGGAAGTCAGTTCCACTTTATAATTGGTCAGGAATTCTAAACTAAATAAATTATGCGCTTATGAAAAAGTCTTTTATGCTGATCTTTTTGGGATGTCTGGTAATGCAGGGCGTTCAGGCCCAGAAATTTGCATTGATCGACATGGAATATATCATGCGCCGTATACCTGCTTATGAACAGGCTGTGAGCCGGCTGGATTCTGAATCGAAGAAATATCAGGAAGAAATTGATGCGATTGGCCGTGAGGCGGAATCAATGTACAAAGCCTACCAGAATGAGGTCTCTAAACTGACTGCGGCGCAGCGTACCGTGCGCGAGAATGAGATTGTGGCCAAGGAAAGACAGGCGGCGGAACTCCGGCAGAAATATTTTGCCCCGCAGGGTGTGATGAGTGAGGAACGCGACCGGCTTATGAAGCCTGTAAATGACAGCGTTTATGAGGCTGTAAAGCGTATTTCGATGCAGCGGGGCTATTCACTGGTATTGGACAGGGCTTCTGATGCCGCGATAATTTTCGCGTCTCCGGCCATTGACATTAGTGATGAGGTCTTGTCTTTACTGGGATATTCCGATTAAATTTATAACTTTGCCCGGTTGAATAGAATTAACATATAAATACTAATTCATTATTAATAATAAGATTATGCTGAAAAAATTTGTTTTGATGGCTTTGGTTGTCATCCCTGTGGGTGCTTTTGCGCAGAAATTTGGCCATATAAACCCTATGTCCGTCATGCAGGCGATGCCGGAATATACGAAAGCGCAGACTGAGCTGGAAGAGTTGAAAAAGCAGTATGAGGGTGAGATGAAGATTATGCAGGATGAACTGACTAAGAAAAGTGATGAGTATGACAAGCAGAAAGATTCGCTTCCTCAGAATATCCGCCAGAGAAGGGAGTCTGAATTGCAGGACCTGTACGGACGCCTGCAGCAGTATGCCCAGGAAAGCTCCCAGAATATGCAGAAGGCCTCTCAGGAGAAGCTGGCGCTTATCAGCCAGAAAATAGAGGGGGCCATTAAGGAAGTGGGTACTGCCGGCGGGTTTATTTATATTTTCGATGTCACTACCGGTATTCCTTTTGTCAATGAGACCTTGAGTACCGATATTACCGCGCAGGTAAAGGCTAAGTTAGGGTTGAAGTAGGGGTCCCTGAAGGAAGCGTCATGGCGCGGATTGTACTGCGGGCCTCCGATGCGGTCCGTGTCTTTTTGTCGTTTGGCCCTGAAAAGGGTCATTCGCGGGGGTTTGAGGGCCTGCCTTTATTATGAAGATTGCGGCCGCACGTTAGTTTGGGCGGGTTGTGCCGTATTCTTTGATCCCTTGTTTTTTGGCCGGTATGTCTTGGCTTTGTACTTGTATTATTATAAATTAATGTTAAATGACGGTGATGATGCTAAAACGCTTGTTCTTGCTGATGGCGCTTTCTGTTCCTGCGGGATTGCTGGCACAGGCCAGATTCGGTTATTTGAATTATTCCGAAGTCTTGAGGTGCATGCCTCAGTATGCTGAGGCTGAGAGTCAGTTGAATGCGCTTCAGGAGAAATATGATGCTGAGATTCGGCGTTCTGAAAATGAGTTTACCAGAAAGTATACGGAGTTTCTTCAGGATCAGAAAGATTTTCCGCAAAATATATTGGTAAAGCGTCATAGGGAGTTGCAGGAGCTCATGGAAAAGAGCATTGCCTTTAAATCTGAAATCCGCGGTACCTTGCAGACGGCGCGCGATAAGATGCTTGAGCCGTTGAGTCAGGATTTGAATGACGCGATAGCGAAAACGGCCGTGCGGTATGGTCTGGAATATGTTGTCGATATGGATTCGGGAGTATACCTGTATGTTGACGTGAATGCCGGGATGGATATTACGGATGCCGTAAAGTCGGCATTGGGCATCCAGATCCCGGTCCCGGTGAGGATTGACGACACGGTGCCTCCCGCAACGCTTAATCCGGCTGTTGAGAATGGCGGGGAACGGTAGGGCGGATGTGTCTGCGCGTTGTTTGTCAGGATCTCCGGGCCCGATTGGAGTCTTTGACTCGGGCTATGGAGGACTGACTGTGCTTGAGTGCATAAGGAAAGTCTTGTCCCGGTATGATTTCATTTATATGGGTGATAACGCGCGGGCTCCTTATGGCACGCGTTCGTTTGAGGTTGTATATGAGTTCACGCTTCAGGCTGTGAACAGGCTCTTTGAGATGGGATGCCAGCTGGTCATACTGGCATGTAATACGGCGTCGGCAAAAGCGCTGCGCTCTATTCAGCAGAAAGATTTGCCGCGTATTGATCCGCACCGGAGAGTCCTGGGAGTCATACGCCCCACCGCAGAGTGCGTAGGGCGGCTCACCGAATCGCGCCATGTAGGCATACTGGCTACTGAGGGTACCATCAGGTCGCGGTCATACGCGCTGGAAATAGCCAAGCTGTATCCCGATATACGCGTGGAGGGTGAGGCCTGCCCGTTGTGGGTGCCGCTGGTCGAGAACAATGAGTTTGACAAGCCGGGAGCCGATTACTTTGTAAGGCGGCATATTGACAGTCTTCTGGAGAAAGATCCCGAAATAGATTCTGTAATTCTGGGATGCACGCATTATCCCTTGCTGATGAGGAAAATAAGGCGGTATATGCCTGCGCATGTCAGTATCATATCTCAGGGATACTATGTGGCAGCCAGTCTGAAGGATTACTTGCGCCGTCATCCGGAGATGGATGAAAGATGCCTCAAACATGGCACATGCCTGTTTTATACCACTGAGTCGGCCGATAAGTTTAAAGAGTCGGCCTCTGTATTTCTGCGCTGCCCCGTTGAGGTCTCTAAAGTCGTTTTAGAGTAGCCTCCTGCTCAGGTATCTTACGGGATACCATACAGAGACGAAGCCTGTCGTGATAACGGTGATGAATACGAGTATCACGTCTCCGGCATGCACGTCCACAGGGTAGGCGTTTACTATGAAGCTGCCTGAATTGCCGCCTAATGTCAGAATGCCTGTCTTTTGCTGTATGAGGCATAGTATCAGCCCCGATATGATTCCGGTAACCGCCCCTGTGAGCGCAATCATTCTTCCCTCTGTCAGGAATATGCCCGCTATCAGCCTGTTGCCCGCGCCCAAGGCACGTAAGGTGCCTGCGTCTTCTTTCTTGTCAATGATGAGCATGCACAGTGAGCCTATGATGTTGAAACAGGCAATCATCAGGATAAAAGTGAGGAAAAGGTATGAGATGAGTTTCTCTATTTTCATGATGCGGAAAATGTCGGCCTGTTGCTCGTACCGGTTGGCTACCGTGAAGTCCGGTCCGAGGATGCCTCTTATTTCGTCTTGAACCCTGTCTGTGTCATAGCCTTCGTTTATTTTCAATTCCACTGATGATGCCTCATGGGTGCTGTATTCAAACAGATTTCTGGCAAACTGAAGCGAGGTGAGTATGTAGGACCCGTCGTATTTTTGCTGGTTTACGATGAATGCCGATCCCGCTGAGAACAGGTATTGCCGCGTAAAGCTGGCCGATGGATTGGCCATGTTGACCTTTCCGTTCCTTTTGGGGGCATATACTTCCAGCGCGTCTGCAAAGGCGGTGCCCGTTCCCAGAATGGATGTCAGCTGTATTCCGGGTATGCCGTATTCGGCCGCCTCATCATGCAGCATGAAGCCGCCCCTGCCGTATAGAATGCTGTCAATGCCGGTCAGCTGTTCAAAGCTGTCTTCCACTCCTTTCACGGTTACCGTTGCCTGCTTGCCTTTATATCGCGCCATCGCGTTTTCTTCGATTGACAGGGTGAGTACTTTTACGGCCGGATGCTCTCTGATCCGCCTGATTCTGCTGTCTGACACGTCAAAGACCTTGCCTTGCCTCGCCGTTATCTTGAGTTCCGGATCGAATGAGGTGAAACAGTCGCTGACCAGATTCTGGAATCCGTTGAATACGGAGAGCGTGCACACAAGGGCCGCCGTAGCCAGAGCCACGCCGCATACCGATATCCCCGATACGATGTTTATGGCATGATGTGACTTTTTCGATATCAGGTATCTTTTGGCGATGTACAGGGGCAGGTTCATTGTTTCAGCAGCTTGTCTATTTTCTCAAGGTAATCCAGTGAGTCATCAATGAAGAAGCGCAGTTCCGGAATGATTCGCAGCTGATGGCGGACGCGGTTCCCCAGCTCAAAACGGATTGTCTTGCTGTTCTTGATTATGTCTTCCAGCAGCTCATGTCCTTTGTTTGAGGGGAATATGCTCAGATACGCGCTTGCCACGCTTATGTCGGGGCTTATTTTTACCGCGCTTACCGAAATCAGTATCCCGCTCATCGACTTTGTCTTGAGGAGAAAAATGTCGCTTAGTTCCTTTTGAATCAGGCGTGCTATTTTGTTTTGTCTTGTCGTTTTCATATATTATGATATGTTATTGAATGGATGTTGTCTGTTTTTACCGGCGTTCCAGACACGCGGCATATATAGGGGCATGCCGCGTGTCGGGGGATGCCGCTGTTCTTATGGCGTTTTTTTCCGGATAATGGTCAGTCCGTCTCTCAGGGGAAGAATCACCTTTTCTGTCCGCTCGTCTTTGGCCGCCATGTCATTGAAGGCCTTGATCCCCGCAGTCTGCCGGTCTGCCCGGCGGGTGTCCTCAAGCACATGCCCGTCCCATAGCGTATTGTCCGCAATGATGTATCCGCCGGGTGTCAGCCGGGGTAGGACCAAATCGTAATATTCCGGATATTCGCGCTTGTTCCCGTCAATGAACGCCATCTCAAAATGCAGGTCCATTTCGGGTATGAGTTTTATGGCGTCACCGATATGGAATTTTATTCTGGACCCGTACGGAGAGTTCTCTATCCACTGGCGGGTGAAGTCTTCAAGCTCGTCATTGATCTCGAATGTGTGGAGAATGCCGTCATCGCCCAATCCTTCGGCAAGGCAAAGCGCCGAATAGCCGCTGTATGTTCCTATTTCCAGTATCCTCTTCGGACGTATCATCTGAACGAGCATCTTGAGCACGCGTCCTTGCAGATGCCCCGATGCCATCCTTGGACGAGGCAGTCTGACGTGGGTCGCGCGGTATAGGGCCTTCAGGTATTCGCTTTCCTGATCCGTATGGCTCAGTATGTAGTTGTCGATCAATTCGGTTTCCTGCATGGATGGTGCTGTTTATAAAAGGTGTCTCCTGAGTGTCATAGGCCTGCGGTTTCCTTTCCGGATTGCTCCTCCCTTGCCATGTCAATGAGCGCCTCTACTCCTAACCGGTAGGAATTCAGGCCGAATCCGCATATTACGCCTGTGCATGCGCATGAGATCATGGATTTGTGCCTGAACTCCTCCCGCTTGTGCACGTTGGAGATGTGTACTTCGATGACGGGTGCCGGTATGGCGCGTATGGCGTCTTGCAGGGCAATGGATGTGTGCGCGTAGCCCCCCGCGTTCAGGATGATGCCATCGGAGCTGAGGCCCGCTTCATGAAGCCTGCTGATTATCTCGCCTTCGCTGTTTGACTGATAGTATGAGAAACGGATGCCGGGATACGAGTCACGCAGCTTCTCAAGATAGGTGTCAAACGGGACTTCGCCGTATATCGAGGGCTCGCGTCTCCCTAACAGGTTTATGTTGGGGCCGTTGATGATTTGTATTCTCATAGCCTGCTTGTTTTTGGATGTTTTTGTTTTATTTTTGCAGAATATATTTTTGAACCGCAAATTTAGGAAAAAGAAATGAATAATCAGGAAAAAAATGGCAATAAGAGGCTGAATGACTCGCTTGTTGACAAGTATAGGCAATATTTGCTGTTGGAAAAGTCGTTGTCTCCCAATACGGTCGATGCCTATTTGAGTGATTTGGGCAAGCTGCTTTCCTATTTGGAATCCGGGAATATTCATGTTCAGGATGTGAGTCTTGACGTTCTGCATAATTTTGCCGCCGGGCTGCTTGACGTTGGCATACATCCGCGCTCACAGGCCCGTATATTGTCGGGCATACGTTCTTTCTACAAGTTCATGCTGCTCGACGGCTACATCGGTGCGGACCCCTCCGAGATGCTGGAATCGCCTAAGATTGGGACACGGCTGCCTGATGTGCTGACGGTGGAGGAGATAGATCGCATCATTGCCGCGGTTGATCTGACAAAGGCGGAAGGGCAGCGGAACAGGGCTATCCTTGAGGTGTTGTACAGCTGCGGCTTGCGCGTGTCTGAGCTTTGCTCCCTGCAGCTGTCGGACCTTTATTTCGAGGAGGGCTTTGTCCGTGTCGAGGGCAAGGGAGGAAAACAGCGGATGGTACCCGTTTCCTCGCGTGCCGTTGAGGAAACGGAGATGTATTTGGAGCAGAGAAGCCTGATTGCGGGCATAAAGGACGGTTATGAGGGCTGTGTCTTTTTGAGCCGGCGCAAGACCGGATTGTCACGGATAATGATATTCCGTATGATTAAGGAGCTCGCGGAGCTGGCCGGGATACGCAAGACTGTGAGCCCCCATACTTTCCGCCATTCTTTTGCGACTCATCTTCTGGAGGGCGGCGCGAATTTAAGGGCCATTCAGGTCATGCTGGGGCACGAGAGCATTACGACAACCGAGATATATACCCATATTGATTCCGTCATGCTTCGTAAGGAGATTCTGGAGCATCATCCGCGTAATTTGAAATTCAGGAATTCCGGATCGGCCCTGAAATGACGCCGTTTTTTATGGGTGCCGCTTTTCGCGCGTTCCTCACGCGGTTTCTCCGCAGGGAGTTTTTTCCGGGCTCCGTTCTTGCGGTTATGCGGTGTTTTTGATAACTTT
>CAYUIJ010000070.1:0-12437 GCA_964444735.1 uncultured Bacteroides sp.
CTAACATAGAAGCAACATCTTTGATTTTGTAAATGCCGCCATCTTTTACTGCCACCAACAGAGGCTTCATCAATTCATCGTACTTTGGCACTGCCATGGTTTTCAATTCCTCCTCAAATGTATTTTCGTCTTATTCACACCATAGATAATATGCCTGTCTGTAGTACTTACTTACAGCTACAGTTAGTTGACTGCCCATTAATCTTTTTAATTTGTACCCCTCAGACTGTTTATTCTATTTTGTCAATGAACAGTTCTGGCATATTGTAACGCACACTTGATGCCTCAGTACGGACATTCGTATTTGAACATTCAAGCAATGACATACTCAGATGCCATTTGCCGTCGGGACTCTCGATAATGTACTCATCTTTATTGTTCCGAATATATGTGGATACCTCTCGCGAGAATCCATTTCTCTGCAAAAGGATCGTTATTGGGTTCGTAGTACCATACTCCACAAATTCATACCAGTTATTGTCAAACTCCTTCAGATGATGGACAATCTTATACTCATTTGAAAATCGCAAAAAATAGTTTGAAATGCTAAAAAGGACAATGTTATCAATTACTTCCAACGTATCGGCAAATACAATGTTACGATGGGGCAGACTATCATTGTAGTATTCTTTTTGACCACGATTTACCCAGAAATTGTCCGGGTGCTGCTGTCGGTACTCCAGAGCCTTTTTCATGATGTTGCTAAGTCCAGTTCCTTCCATCCATTGAATCAAAACAACAGCATACCATCGTAACAGTGTCGGTTTGCCAAGAGTTGATGCCTCATACTTCCCCCACTTAAAAATCCTGCTCAATTTTTCGAGGAAAGCTAAAACATCATCATACACAAACTTTCCATCTATACGATCCGGGTATTTAAGACCCATAGCAATGGCGGCACGTAGATTTCTTGTTTGGTCTACTGATGTATTAATGTCGTCATCCGGCTCTGTAAATGGATCAGTAAAGGCCTCTCTTATCTTTTCTTCATCCTTTGGCGTAAGTAGATTTAGAATTCGCGTCTTACAAGGCTATCATTGTCCTGCATAATATCACGAAGAAGAATGAGCGCGAACTTGCGCATCATAACATATGCTTCTTCTGTTTGTGCATTGTTTCGCTTTACAAGTTCTATGTTTCCCTCCAAAAGGGCATCAATTATATATTTCTTCTCAGAATTGGTCAGGCTTTTTGGTCCTGCTTCAATGGAAAGAGTTTGCTTTGGAACTTCTTTTTTTAGCAAATCAACATAATCTTCCTGTTTAACTTTTTCTCCCTGCGAAACAAAAAACACATTCCCATACAGGTTAAACCGAATACGTCCTACACGACCTATCAGATTCCTAAAATCCACCGGTGTCATAACCTTACGTGAAATTTTATTATCTGTAATGAACAAATTATCAGCTGGCAAATTTACTCCTTCAAGAAGTGTGCTGGTACAGAACATTGTAGTTACTTTTCCCTGACGGAACATATCCTCAATTCTAATACGAATTGCTGCAGGAAGATAACCTATATGATAGGCTACCCCTTTTCTTATAATCTGTGCCAGATAGTAGTCTCCATGTACCTCGTTAGTTATATCTCTGGAAAGCGCAGTCAAATCATCATCCTGTATTACAGGAAGAAGATCTGAAAATTCAAGCGCATTTTTGATAGCTTTGTTTCTTCCGTTGCAGTAAACAATTGTCTGCTGCCTTTTTTCAAATGGAAGTTCCCGATTTAACCGCTCGAACAACCAGAGAAATGATATAAGTGATGCCTTTTTATCTTTTATCTCCGCAAGGTACTCCAATGCTTCGGTGTGCTCGTTATATACACTCATGCTGTAATTATTCAAGTCGATGCTAAATTTTATCTGAGCAACCGGAGAAAATGTTGAACGTAGGCTACTGTCATTGCCGCCCTTTTCAATGTCGGTCAGCAGCTTCAAGTATACTTCCGGATTAGGGATGTTGGGGGATGCAAATATAAAATGCGGTCGCGGTTTTCTTTTCAGAAGCATATCTACTGTCTTGTAATAAAAAGGCCCGCGGCTATTCTTCCCAGACAGCTTGTGAGCTTCGTCAATAAAGAGGTAATCTATTCGCAAATCAGGTTTGCTAATCAGTAAATAAAGCAAGCGCTCTGGTGTAAGTACAAGTATAAAATTATGCTTTCCCTCCAAGGCAATATCACCAGCTGCCGTGATGACCTTATAGTTATTTTTTGCCAATAAATCTTTAAGATCTTCATCAATAATCTGTTTATAAAGTTCATTGATTAACGCCTTTGTCGGAACAATCAAGGCATAGTTTAATTTTTCCCCTTGCTGAATCTGAACTTTTATAAACATTCTCATGAGAAAAGATTTTCCCATGGAGGTCGGACCCGAATAGCTAAAGTAGTCGTCCGACAGATGATTATAGACACTCTTCTGAGCATCGAAGAATCGAAGTTCTGGTGCTGCAGGAATAGTCAAATAATCATTCTGATAAGCTGTAAAAATTCGCTCTAATGCTGTTGCTCCAGAAAAGTCACTATCGATAATTTTGCATGCCTGATAATTTCCAGTATTGGCAAATACCGATCCGGCATAAAACTTGATATCCTCATTATTTGGATATAGCGAATTCAAGAGAATAATAATCTCCTGAGCCCACATCTTATGCTTGTCCCTATTTTCAACATGAATAGATTTTGAAAGAAGATCAGCGAAACGTAATGCTGAAACTATGTCTATTTCCCGCAGTTGCCGTTTGTCGGTTAAATTGAATTTCGTGATGGCATAGTTATAGAGAATATTGTCATACAACTCATTCAAAAAAGGGTTAGCATCGATGTCTCCGAAAATGGCGTCACCAAGATTTTGAAATAGATTGTTACTCATGGTTTGCCACCTCCGTTTATGACTCTATCCATAATGGCTGTTTTATCAGAATCCGCATCGTCAAGCGGAAGAATGTAAAAATAAAATGAATGCGTTCCAAGGTTCAGGGCATTGATCTTGCTTGCAATATAAGTAGCATGATGTCTTATGTCTTTAGTCATCTTCTGTGTGAGAGCTACCCTGTAATCAAGTGCACTATAATTAGCAGCTTTCAAACCAAGATTATAACCAAGAAATACCCCAAAGGCTGTGTCATACGGGACAGCCGATCCCTTGCTTGGAACTAATAGGTCTTTGATTTTTTGAACAGTATTCTTATCAAAAGACTTACTAAAAACCGTATTTTCCGCAAGTATTCGTTCTTGTGTGCTTTGTTTCTCAATCCCCACTATTGCATCAAATGCAGCATCTACTGCTTTTTTCATATCACCGATAATACTGGATGTACCAAAAACCATATGGTAGTAAGGAATGCCAAGAGTTTGTTCCAGCGAAAGGAGATGAATGCCATCGCATTTGCTGTTATATTGCTTGGCATCTGTCTGCAATTCAACTTTACTCATAATTTTGGGAGCACCAAGAACCTGCTCAAGGAAAACGTATAACATAATTTCACCGAGATCATTTCCAGTGCCTTTCTGACCGGGTGCACCATTTTTTCTCATAATATCGAGGGCATCCATACCAACGCTGAAAGCATCACCATCGATGCAATAGTTCTCAATTTTGGCACGAGAAAAAACGTACTGGCCAATATTCTTTCGCAGGAAATATTCCAACTTTTCGGTGGCAAACGCATTATTATTGACATTCAAGTGGAATAGTCGCAACTGTTCAGGGTTTTTAAGCCCAAGCGTCTCAGAATGAGTTACCTCGGTAAAAACCTCACTGAATTTGCCTCCACTCAAAGTCTTGTTAAAAGAATTGTTCATTGCATTCGCTACCTCACTATGCGTTAATTGCCATCCTTTTTGCTTCCATATTCTGTGTTGCCTTCTGCTACCATCAGCTGTTCTTGCGGCTGGAAGCCATATACAACTCCTCTGTTTTCCTGCCCAGGCATAACATACTCCTTGCCTTCCGGATTGTATGTCAGGTTAAAGACCAGATCAGACAGCCATTTTTTGAATGAAGGGTTATCTTGAAACTGTTTAAACAGCTCCATGTTGTCCGCCATGATAGAGAAGATAACCTGCTGCAAAGCCCGTTCGCTTTCGGTACGGGCTTCCTGCTCATCGGAGTTTTTCATAGCATTTTGATATTTCTTATCTTTAGAAACCATCTCGGGGATCGCCAGAATTTGACGCTGAACATTATCTGCGTCATTCCAGTTGATGTTTCCGAACATATCATTGAAGTCCATGATGATTTTAGAAAGCAGGTCCATCTCCGGTTCAACAATATGTCCGACCTTTCCTGTGGGCACCGGTGCAATCTCTGCGTCTGCATCCTCCAACTTAATCGCTATAGCTTCTTGTGCTTCATTACGATAACTGCTCAAATCGATGGTCTGAAGAATACCTTCAGACAAATCATCGTCACGAGGAGATGGAAGTTTCGGTATCAGCAAATTTAAGAAGATTGAAAGTTTCTCCCAAGCTACATTTCCGTAGGGCAGTATAGCACCGAGAAATCCATATGTACGCACGAAAGACTTAGCGGCGCTCTTGAACTTAATCTGATCATTGAGTTCTAACTGCTTGTAAACGGCAGTGCAAGCATCGAGAGCCGGATCGAGCCTGTCACGTTCCGCACCACTTAAGAAAAGCCCCACCAGTTTCTCAACATCACTGTCATCGTAGACCTGATAGCTTTCCATCAGCGCGATCAGATCATACAGCTTGTTCGGATCTGTCTCCCCGGAAAGGATAGTTGTCCTGTAAAACCTTGAGAATGCTTTCTCAATGACCGAGGTTTTGTTGGCAAAGTCTAGGACGTACACTTCATCCTTGCCAGGATATGCGCGGTTCAACCTCGAAAGCGTCTGTACCGCAGCAATATCGTAAAGTGGCTTGTCAACATACATTGTCTGCAAGAGCGGCTCGTCAAAACCAGTCTGGAACATATCGGCAACAATTAATATACGATAAGGGTCCTTTTTAAACTCCTTCGGGATCTTTGCATCAGGGAACCCATTCATGCCAGCCGATGTCAGGGCCGGTTCCTGTCCGTTGTATTTGTGCTCACCGGAAAATGCCACAATGGTTTTATACGGGCTGTGTCTGTCCGCGAGGCACTTATTGATTGCATAGTAGTATTCAATACACCTTGGAATGCTGGCCGTAACCACCATCGCGCGAGCTTTGCCGCCAATCTTTTTCTTGGCGATAACCTGCTCGTGAAAGTGCTCCATCATCATGGCGGCTTTCTTAGCGATAACATCCGAATTACCCTCGACAAAGGTGCGCAGCTTTTTCTGCGCGCGCTTCTTATCAAACATCGGATCGTCCTCGACAGTCTTCATAATTTTATACCAACTGTCGATGGTCGTGTAATTTCGCAACACATCAAGAATAAAGCCTTCCTGAATAGCCTGCTTCATCGTATAGACGTGGAACGGTCGATGCTTGATTTCTCCATCTTCTTCATAGGCAACCCCGAACATCTCCTCGGTCTTGTTCTTTGGAGTAGCAGTGAAAGCAAAGTAGCTGGCAGATGAAACGAGCTTGCGTCCCTCCATCATTGCATTGATCTTGTCCTCATTATCAGCCTCGTCATCCGTCGCAAGACCGGAAAGCACCAAATTCATATTTGCAGAATTACGTCCGCTCTGACCAGAGTGTGCTTCGTCAATGATGATGGCAAACTTATTATTCTTATGTTCCTGTCCAATCTCTGAAATGATGTAAGGAAACTTTTCAATCGTGGAGATGATAATCCGTTTACCGTCCTGTATGGCCTTGCGCAGCTCACCGGAGTGTTCCGCCCACGTTACGGTGTTCTTCACCTGCATGAACTGCTTGATCGTATTGCGGATCTGTTTATCCAGAATACGACGGTCGGTAACCACAAGAACAGAATCGATCATCGGATGCCCGTCTTTTTCAAGGCCGATTAGCTGATGGGCAAGCCAGGCGATTGAATTTGACTTGCCGCTTCCTGCGCTGTGCTGAATCAGATACCGCTTGCCAATCCCGTTCTCCTGTACGTCTGCCAGCAATTTTTCTACACAGTCAAGCTGATGATAACGCGGCCAAATCTGTTTGATAGATTTTTTCTTTGTATCCTCGTCCACTTCCTCAATGACCTGTGCATAGTTTTCTATAATCCGAGACAGCTTTCTTTTAGTGAGAATATCCTTCCAAAGGTAATCTGTCATAAGTCCATTCGGATTCGGCGGATTGCCTGCACCATCGTTATAACCTTTGTTAAACGGCAGAAACCAACTGTCTCTTCCGGCAAGTTTTGTGCAAAACTGTATCGTGGCGTCATCCACAGCAAAGTGAACCATGCAGCGTTTGAAAGAGAACAAGAGATCATGCGGATCGCGATCTTCCTTATATTGGCGCACGGCATTCTCAGTATTCTGCTTTGTAAGCTGGTTTTTAAGTTCCATCGTGATGACCGGAAGTCCATTGATAAACAGGCAAACATCCAGCGCCAGCTTGCCGGCATCCTGCGAATAGCGTATCTGCCTTGTCACGCTGAAAATATTTTTCTCAAACATGATTTTGGCCTGTTTGTTATTCTCTGTCGGCGTCAGATAGAACAAGATTAGGTCTGCCGGATATACTTTCACGCCTTTTCGCAGGACATCAATAATCCCGCGTTTAGCAATCTCGCCTGACAGACGGTTTAGGAACTGGCGTTTTTTCGCATCTGAAGTAAATACACCCAGCTTGTCCATTTCCTTCGGCTGTGTATCCTGCAGGAACCGAAACAGGCGCGTCTCGTCGACAGCATACTCTTTGTTATAATCGGCGTTTGCTCCTTCCTCGTATCCGTTCTGCTCAACCAGCCATTTTACGATTAAGGATTCAAGACCGTTTTCCTTTGTATTGGTAAAAGCCATCGTCAATCCTCCTGTGCATCTATTTCTTCTTCGTCATCATCGTTTTCAATACCACTATATATACCTTCATCAATAAACTCATACTCAGGAATTTCAATTTTTCGGACATCAATTTTCCCAGTAATAGTATCTGTTATTATACGTTTATTCATCTGACGCATAAGTTCAATTTGTTTGTTTATATCCGATATTTGCTTATTAATCTTACCGCATTCTAAATCAAGGCAAGTCACAATCGCTTCTTGTTCCTCTATAGATGGAACCGGAATAAGAAGTCTTTTTATAGCATTGATTGATACTCCGCCAATTAAGCCCGTTATATTCCGACTAAATTGAAGCATAAAAGTTGGTGAACAAAGGTAGTAAAACAGAAATCGTCCGTTTATATCTGTCGGTAAAAAGGCACATAACTTATTTACAAACGCAACTTTACGATCAATATATGCCTTCTTCCTCCCTGCGCTTCCTCCCTCGATGCAAACCAAAGTACATCCAGCAGGTGCTATCTTAAAACCAGAATTCTCTTTAACGTATAATCCGTTCTCATAATCAGCAACACAAGTAGTTAAATCAACATCCTTGGTTGCAATATAAGGAATATCTGTTTTCACAGTATAATTATCTTTTTCTGAATCACTTATGCTGTTACCATTATATAATCTTGCAACATATTTTAACTGGCAACATTTCCATTTAACAGGGATTTTGCCAATGGTAGAGTCGCCACTTTCTTTATAGGTAGCAGCCTTGTTTAGTCCCTTCGTGATAACGGTATGCAAAAGCAATTCTTTTGCCTCTTGCAATACAGCTGCTTGCTTTCGAAGAGTTTTAATTGCACTATTAATTGCAGAAGTTTTCCATCCAATGTATCTTACAATTTGCCTTTGTTCATCAATAGAAGGAACGGGAAAGGCTATAGAAAAAAACTGTTCAGGATATAATCTCAGTCGGGAAGGACGTATTCCAGTTGAAAGCGAATGATATACATCAACAAGGTGCTGCTCTCTTAAGAGATAATCCAAATAAGTTGATTCATATACTATATTCTTTTGACGATAGACATTATAAGAAGGACTGATTACCCCATCAAATCTCGACACACCGATGGCTCCTTGCCACATCCACATAGTGTTTGCCGCAATATCATCAGCGCGTATTTTTTTATAACCAACTAATGATTCTGCCATGAACATATTCACATTCTTATTTTTGCGTGGGGTTATCCCTGTTATATGTGAAACTGTAAGCAATTCTTCTGAGCCATCGGTGGAACGCTCATCAACAGATTTAAAAAGATTTTTTCCACGCACAAGAGGCCACCTCTGAGGATATTCTCGTTTATCGCTTGGATTACTATTATTTAAAATCATGCTTTTAATCCCCCTACAATCCTTTCAAGTTGACCATCTGTTTCTTCTTCTATTAGCTTTAATTCCTGTATTATCTCGTCCATCGTACGCATCTTTGGTGCACGATAAAAATACTTTAAGAATGATAATTCATAACCAATTTTCATAGATTTCAAATCAAACCATGCATCTTTAGCATATGGATGAACTTCGTTTTCCAAATATGAATCAATACCACCGGCATACGATATGGGAACTTGCTCTGTCTCCCTCAACTCTGGATCGGGTTCATCAGCAATAGGACACGCTGTTGGGTCTTTCTCTGTGATAAACGGACGTATTTTCTTAAGCACAGAAGTTTTCAAGTTTGTTGCCTTTGCAAATACTACCCAATCATCAAGTGGTGTTTCGACCGGGACTGAATTAAGGGCTTTCCGTACAGACTCTAAATCCGCTGCTTTCTTGAAAATATTAGCAGGAATTTCTCTATCAGGATATACCCGCAGCCGCAAAGGCCGTTCCACAATAATAGACCAATATGCAAAATCCTCATTTCTGAAAATCTTGCTAACATCGCTTTCTTCCATTTTCAAAAAAATACGGAGTATTTCATTGCGAAGTTTTGCTGTAAGCTCGCAGTTCTTATTGCCCATATTTTTTCGTAACGGTGATTTCATTTCCGTCGCATCAATCAGCTGAATTTTCCCTTTACGGCGTTCTTCCTTTCTATTAGAGAGAATCCAAATATAAGTACCAATACCTGTGTTATAGAACATATTCTCCGGCAAAGCGATAATTGCCTCTACAAGGTCATTTTCAATTAGATAACGGCGTGCATTGCTCTCACCGCTTCCGGCATCCCCGGTAAAAATGGAGGAGCCATTATGTACCTCAGCAATACGGCTTCCAAGTTCCGTATCCTTCTTCATTTTTGCTACATTATTCAAGAGGAACAGAAGTTGTCCGTCACTCGTGCGCGGGATCATCGGCATGACATCTCCGCTTTCCAGATAGGTGTTGAAGCGCGTATCGAGAATTTCCTTCTTGCCGCCCATCTTCTCGGCATCTGTCTTCCAGCTTTTCCCATAAGGTGGATTCGAGAGCATGAAGTCAAACTGGCGAGATGCATGCTGATCGTCGGAGAGCGTAGAGCCATACATGATATGTTCAGCTTCCTCACCGTCGCCTTTTAACAGCATATCCGCAGTACAAATCGCATAGGTTTCCGGATTGATTTCCTGTCCGAACAAATGGATAGCGACTTCCTTGCCGCGCCTTTTAGCCAGCGTTAAAAGTCTGTCCTGAGCAACCGTGAGCATACCGCCTGTGCCACAGGCTCCATCATAACAGGAATACGAAGCGTCTTTAATCTTGTCAGCAATCGGTATAAACACCAAGTCTGCCATGAGTTCTACAACATCACGCGGCGTCCAGTGTTCTCCTGCCTCTTCATTGTTTTCTTCATTAAATCTGCGAATCAGTTCTTCAAAAATAGTGCCCATGCCGTGGTTATCAAGGCCGGGATGTTTAAGAATAGTCTTTGCATCATCCTTATAAACCGAGTTCGGACTCAGATTGATGT
Organism: uncultured Bacteroides sp.; assembly: GCA_964444735.1. GTDB lineage: Bacteria > Bacteroidota > Bacteroidia > Bacteroidales > Bacteroidaceae > Phocaeicola_A. The sequence continues at coordinate 9,816 of CAYUIJ010000070.1, forward strand.
CCGATGAAGTAAACTTCTCGATAACCGCACCTAGAATATCCGCATCCACCATTGTGTCAATCTGGTTACGAAATTTAAATTTATCCAGTATCAACTGGACATTAGGTGAAAAGCCGTCAAGGTAGGCAATGAAATCTGCTTTTAGCGTTTGTGCCTTGGCTCGGCTCGTCAAATCTTTCAAAAGGAAGGGAGACGCATTACAAAAAGCCTGTCCTGCAGCATTGCACAGCGCAGGCCACTGGTTATCAATCTTCGCGGCATCCAGTTTCTTTTTCATTGCCAATACTTCTAACTTTGTTTCCTCAAGCATGGCATCCAAACGGCGAATGACTGTCATCGGAAGGATAACGTCGCGATATTTCCCACGCACATATACATCGCGCAGGCAATCGTCTGCAATCCCCCAAATAAAACTTACTATCTGATTGTGAACCTGATTGTCCATGAATTATCCCTCCGCTTGCTCATGGCATAGTTTGCCACTCTATATTTTCATTCTATAAAATATTCCGTCCTGAAAAACGGACTTAGTCATTATTCTGTTCATCTTTTTCTGACGCATTATCATCAGAGGCACCGCCGGAACGAATCCAATCATCGACCTCTGAGAGTTTAAATTTCCATAATTTCCCCACTTTATATGCGGGCATATTTCTTTTAGCGATCCACTGCAAAATGGTTTCTCTGCCTACACCAAGATATGCTTGTACTTCTTTTAATGTTGACCATTTTTCAATGTTCTCGTTACCCAATTTATTTACCTCCAGACCTTTTGAACGATTTATTTTCTACTCTAATTGTTACACTAAGCGATTCGGTATGATCTGGGAAGCAGTCCCTTCCTTCCGAATCAACTATCATCCATGCGCTGACAAAGTCATCCTCGACACCACGGGCATCAAACTCAACTGTAATCGAAACTCTGCTATTAGGATTTGTATCTGGAATATCAATACTTTCTTTAATCGCATATGGCGTGATATCATCCTTATTGACACAAATCAATTTGCGGCCTGTCCATTTTACCTTGCCAGAATTCATAATCTTCCAAGTATGTGAAAAACATTCATAGAAGTCAGCACTATGCTCCCGTTCGGAGGGCACATTTTCTACCCAGAAAGCATCTCCATCATATAGCGGTTGATATGGTGACCAGCCTTCTTCGACCTGTTCTGTCATATATTTCTGGTAATTTGCAACCACAATTTCCAAATTGCTGTCTGGCTCATGAATAATAATTTGAAGTTGGTCTGCTAACGCCCTAGACAAGGGCTTCAAATCAATCTCTGCATCCGTTGGAATCGTGAAGTAATTCATCACGTTTCTGACGGATTCTTTTTTTATATGCTCCGATAAGTATTTTGCAAGGTCAGTCGTGTTTATCGGATTAGGAAAAGAGTTTCTGTGTTTTTTAGATAATGGTTTGCTACCATTAAACAATTTCGCTCCGTAGTTCGATGCACTGTAGGCACTTTTCTTTGCAAAAGCATAACTGCTTCCTGCGGCTTTAAATACATCAACAACAAACGAGTCCTGATTTGCCACCCCTTCGATGGAATCATATATTCCCTTGCAATAGTAGGCGAAATCTATGCAAATCACCCCTTTCAGAAAAAGTCCTATCCAAAGTCCAGAAAGTCCTTTGTCCACAGTCCTTACTCTTATAGGAAGTCCTTTTTTATTTCGGTATCTTATTAGTGGATGGCGAAAAAGAGGAAGAGAAAGCTGCCGGATACGTAATTTAAAATGTATTATATCACATTTCGCCGCAGAAGTCAATGGATATAGGCAATAACATACGCAAACCGACACAAACACACTTTTGCAATTCACCATTCCATATTTACCTCCACCCAGCTTGTTCACTGGCCATGAACAATCCGGAGTTGAGCGGTCGGGATCATCAACAGTCTACTATCCGGATTAGGACGCTGAATCTGACAAGGAGGGACAAGTAGTGACAAAACGTGAACGTGATAACTGGATCGTTAACATTGAAAACACCGCAGCTGTCATCGAGTCACAGTTGGGTTCAGCAGTAGTTGATTCGGTTTTCAAACGTTATGGCGCACACAGTACTTGGGATCTTAACTCAAGCGACCTGCCTGAGGTGTTCAGCGAACTGTATGCCATCGAAGTTGACCTGAGGTAAGCAAAACTGTCCTGAGCAGGACCTTAAACTACTCACTATCACAAAGGTGTTGCTCCGAGTGCACAATAAGGAGCTGTTCGCCACTAATGTGATGGAACAACTGAATATGAAGCCAGCATGCGAACTGCTGGACGCAACTTGAAGCGGAGATTTTGTTCTCCCGCTACGGGTGGTATTTTTGCGTCCTTTTTCACCGCTGGCACCCATGCGGGTTCTCCGCTTCTCCACACCAATCAGCGGTTGTGGGGCTAAGGAGGCCCGTATTATGCAAAGCAGAGATAATCAGAGTAAACAAATCTATCTCAAAACAACTCGCAAATGGGTAGAGGTTTCGGAGGAATATTACCGTGACCACACCCGCTACTATGACGCGTTTCGTAAACGCCACCAATCTCACGGGCAATGTGTCTGTCCAAAAAACAAGTTCTGGCTCTGTGATGGAGATTGCTACAACTGCGAATTCCGTCGCG
>CAYUIJ010000071.1:0-12108 GCA_964444735.1 uncultured Bacteroides sp.
GCTTAAGGAGGAAATTTCTGAAAAATCTAGGTTAAACTATGTTAAACGGGGGGGGTAATAATAAAACGCTAATTTTGCATGACGAAACTTCATCCAATCAATGTTGGGTAACTATGATAGCAGGTCTTGTTCTATCACTGATGGATGAGTAGGAAATTTGAAGAGGTTGACGTGATTTATAATGCTTTACAGTTTTTTTTGTTTTTTCGGTGCTGTTTTCTTTTTCTTCAGGAGACTCTGGATTTTCCACATCGGGAACAGTGCCATTTTCAATCAGACTTAATGTGTTGGATAGCAGCAGTTCGTTTGTATCTCCCAATTCGGCCCAATTATCCAGATAATTGAGCTCATTAACAGTATAGTCGGGAGTAAATCCATTAGCATAATCAGACTGGTTATCTTTATTGTAAACAGTCGCAGTGACAGGATAGATTATAAAGTCATAAGGACTGTTTATCGGAGTGGCGGCAACATTTTTTCCTACAGTTTGTACTCCTAACAGCTTGACGTCCATATAGGGTCTCAGGCAATTAATTATAAGCTCAGATGATGATGCCGTGTATACTCCGCTGATAACATATAACCGGCTTAAATTAAGGTTTTCGTTGCTGTAATTTTTATCAAACATATAGGTGTGATTGAGATCCGTGCGCTTGTCATTGTATACAAGGTGTGCAAACTCGCTATCAAGAGACGATGGAGGCGCCAGCATGGTTGCCATGGCTTGCGCGCATTGAATATAACCTCCATTGTTGTATCTTAGATCCAATATAAAATCATTGACGCCTTCATTCTTGAAATGCCGGAAAACGGTCTTCATTTCTTCAAGATAGCTGGTATCGCTTGGATCGTTAGGAATTTTCCCCGTTGCAAATTCGTTATAAACGAGGTAACCTATTTTCTTTCCGCCTTGCTGTATGATTTTGTCAACTAAAAAAGGTTTGTTTTCCATCGCTTTGGCTGCTTGCATTTGAATTTCGGAAGCTGCTCCCCAGCTGACAGTCTGCTCTTGGTCATTTAGTACGATAGGAGCAATGGTGACTGTTACATCGTTCCCTGTTTCCAACAGCTCATAATTGCCTTGTGTCAGATTTTTGCCGTTTATAGCCGTTATCCAATCGCCTCTTTTAAGTCCGGCTTGCGCCGCGGGAGAATCCTTCAGTATGTATAAAATCCGGGCATACTGGTGAGTGGAGGTTTGGGTGGGATCGTTTGTCAGAACGAATTCAATGCCATAGGTTGTAGAATTGACATGTACACTTTTGGTTTTTTTTGAAGTTGTTTCTTGATTTAACATTTCAATATATGAGAACTTGTCATTGCTTGATAACAGCATTGGAAAAAACTCGTCCGCAGGATAGAAGTAATAGCTGGTTTCTATTTCCGGAATTTCATTATACCAAAGATAAATGTCTTGCATTTGAGATTCTATCCAATGGTCAACTTCGGTTTTAGCAATGAATTCTCCTGTACGATCTTCTCCGCATGAAGCTGATAATAAACAGAATATGAGCAAAAATGTTTTTATGAGCTTACTGGTTCCTTTCATGTGATATGTTTTTGTTTAAAATCTTTTCTCTTTATGTTATGTAAATATAATAAATTATCTTTTCAGTTATTCGTGAAGCAGACAAATTATTTATGTTATTTTTGCAACTGAGATTCTTTAAGAGAACATGAAGAAACTATTTAGATGGATTATTATTGCAATATCGGTACCGGTAATATTCTTTGTGATATTGGCAGTTTTGCTGTATGTTCCAATTATTCAAGACTATGTTGTTGACAAGGTGGCGGAAAGAGTTTCTGTACAGACAGGTATGGATGTCTCTATAGGGAAAGTACGGCTTGGATTTCCTTTGAATCTGTCTGTAAGTGAGGTTGGCGTTTTTTCTGAGAAACAAGATACATTATTGTCTGCCGGAAATTTACGTATAAATGTCCAGTTAATTCCTTTACTGCGTCAGCAGATAGAAATTGATGGAATTGCCTTTACAAATGTTAAAGTCAATACGATGGATTTGATACCGTCAATGGGGTTGAAAGGACATTTGGGGAGATTTTATCTGGCTTCGCATGGAGTGGCATTAAAATCGGAAACTGCAATTATAAATAAATTGGAATTAAGTGACACGGATTTGCAGATAATGCTTCGTGACAGTGTCGCAAAGGATACTTCTGCGTCAGCTCCTTTGTATTGGCGTTTTATGTTGGACAGGGCAGAGATAAGGAGGGCAAAAGTAACGTTGTGTCCTGCGGATACGGCCAGAATGGCTTTTTATATAAACGAGCTGATTGGAAAAGACGGCGAAGCGGATTTGCGGCATTCTGTTTACAGGTTGAACAGTCTGTTTCTGAAAAATTCGTCTTTGGAGTTGGATTCTGATACGTTAGTCGCTCAAAAAGGATTTGACCCTGCTCATATAGTCATTACGGACTTTTCTGCGGATTTGGATTCGCTGGCTTATGGCGGGCGGAATATGAATGCGATAATACGTGGTATGTCTGCAAAAGAGCGTTCCGGATTATATGTAAGGTCATTTGACGGCAGGTTGTATTCGGATGAAAAGGGAATATATGTTCCAAATGTGTCTCTTGAGACTTCCGACTCGCATGTCCGGGCGAATGCCTCTATAGAATGGGAGGCGTTAAGAAATTCGGAAGAAGGAGCTTTGACTTGCCGGTTATTTGCAGAAATAGGGAAGTGGGATTTGATGTCGGTTATAGGTGCGGTGCCAATAAGATTTGTACGCGAATACCCCGGTTCGCCTTTGGTATTGAGAGCGGGAATTGACGGAAATATGAATTCATTGCGGGTTACGGGAGTACAGTCTGACTTGAAAGGAGCGTTTTCCATGCGTATGAATGGAGAAATAGAGAATGTGCTGGATAGCATAAATCGTAAGGGATTTGTCACATTGGATGTTAAGTCGGCTGATTTATGTTTTCTTGAAGCGCTGATAGACTCAACCGGCAATTCTTCGTTTGCCATTCCTGAAAATATGGCGGTTGATGGAAATATCACTATATTGGGAAATAATTGCAACGCGGATATTGATTTGTCTGAGGGAGGCGGACAATTGCGTTTATCCGCTAGCTATGATCTCTTGACTGATCATTATAAGGCTCTCCTATCCGCCGACAGCATGAATATAGCTCATTTTCTGCCGGAAGATTCTCTTAAGTATGTTTCTGCAGACTTGGATATAGACGGGCGGGGCCTTGATTGGTATGACAAGCGTGCTTTTGTGGAGGCGTCTCTGGTGTTAGACAAATTCCAATACGCCGGATATGATTTGTCTGGAGTCCGGTTCCGGGCGAAATTGCAAGAAGGTGATTTGAATGTTTCTTTGACGAGTAAGAACGAGCTGCTTGATATGAATGCTGTTTTGACGGCTTCATTGTCTCGTAAGGATGTGAATGCGAATATGCTGGTCAGTATAGCGGAGGCTGATTTGTATGGAATGAGGCTTGTAGACGGGCCTTTGAATGCGGGAGGATGTTTTTCGTTGAATTTGGTTTCTGATTATAAAAAGAACCATACGTTTGAGGGATTCTTGAAAGACATGTCTGTTAAAACGGGAAAATCGGCATATAAGCCTGAAGATATTTATTTTGACGCGGATTTGAAATCGGACACTACCCGCCTGGCTGTTTCGGCCGGAGATTTGGATATGCATGCGAACGGCAAGGGAGGAATTGAAGATATGCAAAACTCTTTGTCTCATCTTGAGTGTGAATTCATGAGACAGATGAAAGAAAAATCGGTGGATCTAAGTCTGTTGAAAAAGTATTTTCCGCAGTTGAGCTTTCGTATGAAGGCCGGAAAAAATAATCCGCTGTTTAATTTCCTTTCAATGAATAAGATAGAGTATAATAGCCTGCTTGTGGATTTAAGTACGGACTCTCGTAACGGAATCAGATACTCGTCTTATATTCATTCATTGTCTGTAGATAGCTTGCGTTTGGATACAATCCGGTGTGAAATCTATCAGGATATGACAGATATCAAGGCTTTTGCTCAGGTCAAGAATGCACCGGATAATCGGTATGTTTTTGATACTCAATTGAATGCCTCTATTACTCCTGATGACGCAAAATTAGATTTGAGCTTTTTTGATGGAGCGGGAAAACAGGGAATAGATCTCGGAATGGGAATCAACGCGGTGGATAGCGGGTTTGATTTTAAACTGTATCCGCAGCATCCTATAATCGCTTTCCGGAAATTTGATTTAAATGCAGACAATTATATATTTCTTAGGAAAGACGGCCATATAGAAGCCGATGTGAAATTGGAAAGTAAGGATGAGGCCTGTTTTTATTTTTACTCCAGTCCGAACGAAAGTGCTTTACAGGATTTGACGGCGTCAGTTTATAAAGTTGATTTGGAAGAGATATTGAAGGTTGTACCTTATTTTCCGAATATAAAGGGAGTGTTTAATACCGACTTGCATTATGTCCGGTCAGGCGGGAATCGTTCCATTGCTGTTGAGGCTTCCATAGATACTTTGCAATATGAAAATTCAATGATAGGAAATATTGCTTGTTCGACTATTTATTTGCCTGAAGAAAATGACACGCATTTTGTGGATGCAAGGATTTCTCTTGATGAGAAAGAGGTCGTTTCTTTGATTGGTGATTATAAGAACATGGAAAACGATAATCTTGACATGCTGTTATCTTTAGATCATTTGCCGTTAAAAGTTGTAAATGGTTTCATTCCTGATCATATGATGGCGTTAGAAGGTGACTTGGATGGAGAGGTTTCTTTAAAGAGTTCTTCAAACAGCCCTTTGATAAACGGACAACTCATGCTTGATTCTGTTTTCCTTTCTTCTGAAATGTACGGAGTCCGTTTCCGTATGGATAATAATCCGTTGGTGATTTCAGATAGTAAGGCATTATTTGATGATTTTAGTGTGTATACCCAAAAGGATAATCCGTTTAAATTAACAGGAGATGTAGATTTTTCAGATTTCAGTAATGTAATGTTTAATTTGCGTATGACTGCCCGTAATTATGAGTTGGTTAACGCTTCGAAACGTAAAAATTCAGTGGTGTTTGGAAAAGTCTGCATTGATCTGTTTTCAACTTTGCAGGGGAATATGGATAATTTGAAAATGCGTGGGAGTATTAATGTCTTGGGAAATACAGACGTTAACTATATTTTGAAAGATTCTCCCCTGACGGTCGAAGATCGTTTAAGCGGGCTGGTGACATTTGTTGATTTCAATGATACGGTTCCGGCTGAAGACGAGATAATAAAGCCGGTTTATAATACGGGCGGGATGGATATCGTAATGACATTGCATATTGATGAAGGAGCACAGGCAAGAGTCAGTCTGAATGAGAAGGGAGATAACTATATTTTGTTGAATGGTGGCGGGAATCTGTCTATGCAGTATACTCCGCAAGGAGATTTTATGTTGTCTGGAAAGTATACAGTGGTTAGAGGGGAAATGAAATATGAGTTGCCGGTAATACCATTGAAAACATTTACGATTAAAAATGACAGTTATGTGGAGTTCACCGGCAATCCGATGAATCCCATAATGAACATTACGGCGACAGAGAGGGTAAGAACCACTGTTACTGAGAATGACGTTCCGCGTACGGTGGGTTTTGACGTAGGAGTGGCTATTACGAACTCATTGGAAAATATGGGGCTGGAGTTCACATTAGACGCTCCTGAGGATGTCGGCCTGCAAAATCAGCTGGCTATTATGTCTAAGGAGGAGAGAGGAAAACTGGCTGTTGCTATGTTGGCTACGGGCTTGTATTTGGGTGAGGGAGGAGGCTCCGGTAAGTCGTCCGGGGGATTTAATACAAATAGTGTGCTTAATTCGTTTTTGCAAAGCGAGATAGCCGACATAGCAGGGAATGCTTTGAAAAGCATGGATATAACAGTGGGTATGGAAGATGCGACTTCTGCCGATGGAACCCGGCGCACCGATTACCTATTCCGCTTTGCTAAGCGTTTATGGAACAATCGCGTTAGCATAGTTGTTGGCGGACGTATTTCTACCGGGGGGAATGATGATCCGGCAAACGAAGGCGACAATGAATCGTTCATAGATGATATTTCTTTAGAGTGGCGGCTGGACGACAGCGGAACCCGTTATATCCGTATTTTCCACAATACGAATTTTGACAGCATGGTTGACGGTGAGATTACCGAAACAGGCGCCGGCATTGTTTTGCGGAAGAAAATGAGCAGGCTAAGTGAATTGTTCATATTCAGAAAGAAAAGGCGTAATGATTATAGGGATGATAAAACGGGGGAAAGAAATGATACGTAATGTTTATGCAGGCGTTCTTGTATTGTCCGGTATCTTGTATTCATGCTCCGTAACAAAGAATCTGCCGGAAAACGAGGTGTTGTATATTGGAATGAAAAAGACAGAAGTGCTTAATAAAGATAAAAGCGAGACGGGCTCGGCCGCATTGGAGGAAATAGACGCGGCGCTGGCATGTAAGCCGAACAATGCGTTTATGGGCAGTGCTTTTGTCCGTTCGCCCGTTCCTCCTGTAAAATTATGGACTTATAACAAATATGTGAACAGTACTTCGAAATTCGGAAAGTGGATGTTCCGGAGATTTGCTGCGGATCCGGTGCTGATTTCAGATGTGAATCCGGAATTACGCGCGAAAATAGCCGCCAATATATTGCGTAATTACGGCTATTTTCAGGGGACTGTTTCATATAAGGTGCTGCCGGATAAGAATCCTCGAAAAGCAAGGATAAGGTATGTGGTCGATATGCAGAGGCCTTATTATATAGATTCGGTTATGTATGAAGGCTTTCCGTTAAAAGCAGACAGTATGATTCGTGCGGGTGGAAAGGACATGCTTTTGCGCCGGGGAGAGAATTTCAATGTCGTGCGGTTGGAGGCGGAGCGTGCCAAAATATCTTCGTTGTTAAGGAATAATGGCTATTACTATTATCGCCCTGAATACATTGTTTATCTGGCGGATACGATTCAAAAACCGGGTTATGCCAGTTTGAAGATAAGGCCTGTGGCGGGCTTGCTGCCTGAGTATGACAGGCAATATGTTATTGGTGATTTAAGGCTGAATATGCTTGATTCTCAAAGGCAACGGCACTTTGAGAATTCTATAGGCCGCCCGGGAATAACCATTAATTATAACGGTGATAAAATACCGTTGCGCCCGGTTGTATTGTTCAATAATTTTCGTTTCCGTAAAGGAGAGCTTTATTCAGCGGAAAAACAACAATATACTTTGGAGAATATCAATAGTATGGGGCTGTTCAGCTCTGTAGAGTTTCAGTATACTCCTCGCGATTCCGTAGGAGGGCCGCCTGTATTGGATGTTGACATCAATACGCGGTTTGATCGGTTGCTTGATGGAGAACTGGAATTGGACGTCAAATCGAAAAGTAACGACCAGTTAGGGCCGGGGGCTTCTTTTGGCATTTCAAAACGGAATGCTTTTCGGGGAGGCGAGACCTTGTCTTTGAATCTGAATGGTTCCTATGAGTGGCAGACCGGATCTTCGGTAGAAGGAAAAAGCTCGATAATCAATTCTTATAGTTATGGCGTGTCAATGTCTTTGGTCTATCCCCGTCTGGTGATGCCTTTTTATCGTTCCCGATGGTATCCGTTTCCCAGAAGCTCGCAGTTTAAGATATATATGGAAAAACTGAACCGGGCGCGATACTATAAAATGCTTTCGTTTGGAGGAAATGTCACCTATACGTTCCAGACTTCCCGTAAGTCAAAGCATGCTTTGACTCCGTTACGGCTTGCCTTCAATGTATTGCAAAGTACTACGGCGCGGTTTGATTCCATTCGCGACGCCAATAAGGCGTTGTATGTAAGTATGCAGGATCAGTTTATTCCGGCGTTGAATTATACATATACGCGTGATGATGCGAATATCAGGCGGCGTCATCATACATGCTGGGAGGTTTCTGTAACTTCATCGGGTAATGTCACGTCATTGGTCTATGCCCTGTTTGGACAGTCGGTCAAAGAGAAAAATAAGAACCTTTTGGGAAATCCGTTTGCACAGTTTGTAAAGCTTACTGCCGAATTGCGCAAGACGTTTGCCATAGGTGATGACTTGGTATTGGCGGCAAGGGTTTTTGGAGGCGTTATTTATGCGTATGGAAATTCGTCGGTCGCGCCTTACAGCGAGCAGTTCTATGTAGGAGGAGCCAATAGTATCCGTGCTTTTACCGTGCGTTCGATAGGGCCGGGTACATATCGTCCCAAAGAGGGGGACATGTATTCATATATTGACCAGACGGGAGATATGAAGCTGGAGGCCAATGTGGAATTCAGATTCCCGATATTTGGAGACATTCATGGAGCGTTGTTTTTGGATGCGGGAAATGTCTGGTTGCTGCATAAGGACGGGCAACGTCCGGGATCGAGGTTTGCTTTGTCTGGCCTTGGTAAACAGATAGCCTTAGGCACGGGTGTCGGGCTGCGTTATGATTTGGATTTTCTGGTATTCAGACTCGATTTGGGTGTGGCATTGCATGCTCCTTATGAGACGTCAAGGAAAGGATATTATAATATTCCTGAATTTGGCGATGGATTAGGATTGCATTTTGCCATAGGCTATCCGTTTTAGAAAAGATTTTTTTGGATAAAATTCAGTGGAATGCCTTATTCGGATTCTGTTTTTGTCTAATTTTGCATAAGATTTGGTGGAATCAATGTTTCAAGTATAACTTAATGAAGATAAACAAATGAAACCTGCATTATTTGTATTGGCTGCCGGAATGGGAAGCCGTTATGGCGGTCTGAAGCAATTGGACGGATTGGGCCCTAATGGTGAGACAATTATGGATTATTCTATATTTGACGCTCTCCGTGGAGGATTCGGCAAGATTGTGTTTGTCATCCGTAAGGATTTTGAAAAGGATTTCCGGGAGAAGATATTAAGTAAATACGAAAGTCATATTCCCGTAGAATTGGTTTTTCAGGCGGCCGACAAGCTGCCGGAAGGATTTGTTTGCCCGGAAGGGCGTGTAAAGCCGTGGGGGACCAACCATGCGGTCCTGATGGGAAAAGATGTCATTAAAGAACCGTTTGCTGTGGTTAATTCAGATGATTTTTACGGAAGAGACAGTTTTGCCGTGCTTGGCAGGTGGCTGTCTGAACTTCCTGAGAAATCTGAAAACACATATTGTATGGTCGGATTCCGTGTAGGGAACACTTTGTCTGAAAGCGGGACCGTGGCACGTGGCATTTGTTCGACAAATGACGAGGAATGTCTGACTTCTGTCGTTGAGCGCACGGAGATAATGCGCGTTAACGGGTCCGTATGCTACAAGGACGAAAAAGGAGAATGGGTATTTGTAGACGACAATACTCCTGTGTCAATGAATATGTGGGGGTTTACTCCTGATTATTTCAGATATTCCGAAGATTACTTTATTGAGTTTTTGAAGAACAATATTGACAATCTGAAAGCTGAGTATTTTATTCCGTTGATGGTTAATAAGTTGATAAATGATCATACGGCTTCCGTTAAGGTGCTTGATACGGAAAGCAAATGGTTTGGAGTGACGTATGCGGCCGATCGTCAAAGTGTTGTGGATAAAATCAGGAACCTGATTGATACCGGTGAATACCCTTCTAAGCTGTTTTGATTAATCGGGCGGCCGTTGCGTGCGTGCCTTGCGTCATCCGTTTGCCGTTTCATGGCATAAGGGCTCGAAAAGTCTGCGATACGGGCAATGCGCTGTCCTGCCGGGGCGGCGGAGTCTTGCAGAGGTATCGTTGTATGTGGAAAATGGCGGCGTAAGTGAACGGATAGCCCCCTGAAATGGTTTTTCTTGTGGTTTTTAAATAATTTAATCGGATGATTGTATGATTCTGAAAACATTTTCTTATTTTTGCATTGATCTTAAAGTGCCTGCGCGCGATAGAGCAGGCATAAAGGTTTTAGCTGTAATTTAAAACTATTAAATATATATTTATAAACATTTAAAAGTTTAATAAAGATGATTAAAATAGGTATTAATGGATTCGGCCGTATCGGACGTTTTGTTTTCCGTGCCGCGCAGAAAAGAAATGACATTCAGATCGTAGGTATCAATGACCTTTGTTCGGTTGATTATTTGGCATATATGCTGAGATATGATACAATGCACGGACAGTTTGACGGTACTGTCAAGGCAGATGTGGAAAACAGCAGATTGATCGTTAACGGAAAAGAAATCCGTGTTACCGCTGAGAAAAATCCGGCTGATTTGAAATGGAATGAGGTGGGTGCGGAATATGTGGTTGAGTCTTCCGGTTTGTTCCTGACTAAAGAAAAGGCTCAGGCTCATATTGAAGCGGGCGCCAAGTATGTGGTTATGTCTGCCCCGTCTAAAGACGACACTCCGATGTTCGTTTATGGTGTTAACGAGAAGACTTATGTTAAGGGAACCCGGTTCGTTTCTAACGCGTCTTGTACTACAAACTGTCTGGCTCCTATTGCTAAGGTGTTGAACGATAGGTTCGGTATCGTAAATGGTCTGATGACTACAGTTCACTCTACTACGGCCACTCAGAAAACGGTCGACGGCCCTTCTGCCAAAGACTGGCGTGGAGGACGCGCCGCTTCGGGAAACATTATTCCCTCTTCTACAGGGGCGGCTAAGGCTGTAGGAAAGGTAATTCCTGAATTGAACGGGAAATTGACGGGTATCTCCATGCGTGTGCCTACTTTGGATGTCTCTGTTGTTGACTTGACTGTAAACTTAGTCAGACCGGCTGCTAAAGAGGCTATCTGCGCCGCGATGAAAGAGGCTTCGGAAGGTGAGTTGAAGGGTGTCCTTGGCTATACTGAAGATGCAGTGGTCTCTTCAGACTTTTTGGGATGCGCTTTGACTTCTGTCTTTGACGCTAACGCAGGTGTATATCTGACTGATACGTTTGTCAAGGTTATTTCTTGGTATGACAATGAAATCGGCTACTCTCATAAGGTTCTTGATTTGATCGCTCACATGGCGTCTGTAAACTCCTGAGCTGGCGCGGGCTTGACGAATTCAAGACAATACAGGCCGTGTGTCAATCGTTCTTCGCATTGATACACGGCTTTTTTTTAGCCGTATGCGGCGGTTGCGCTCAGGATGTTGGCGATAATTGTCAAGGGCCCTGTGTCTTTATAACATTCTCAGGCCTTGCTCAGGGAATGTCTTTTTTTTCATGATGAAGAAGAATAGCCGGTTGGTATCCGCCGTTCGAAGTGCGTGGCGGAGATAGCCCGGGAAAACTGTGCCGCATTGACGGTTTAGAGCCTGACGGATCGGAAGCGGAAGCCTTTTGTTTTTCAAAATAAAAGAGCTATCATGTATCTAAAAATGGTATACGGCTATATTCGCGTTTCCACAGACAGGCAGACTGTGGAAAACCAACGTTTTGAGATAGAATGTTTCTGCAAAAAAGAAGGCTTGGCAATAGACGGATGGATTGAAGAGACCATTTCGGGTATAAGGAACTACAACAAGCGGGCGCTTGGCCGTCTGCTGAAACGGATTGTCAAAGACGATTTGATAGTCTGTACGGAGCTGTCGCGGCTCGGCCGCAGCCTTTTCATGATAATGGAGATACTCAACATCTGCATGGCCAAAGAAGCCCGCGTGTGGACCATCAAGGACAACTACCGCCTCGGCGATGACATCCAGAGCAAGGTGCTCGCCTTCGCCTTCGGGCTGTCGGCTGAGATAGAGCGCAACCTTATTTCCCGGCGCACCAAGGAGGCGCTGGCAAGAAAGAAAGGGGAGGGAGTTATTCTCGGAAGGCCTAAAGGGCGGAAGAATGATCCTGATAAATATAAGTTATCAGGAAAAGAGACCTTGATAAAAGAATTGTTGCGGATAAATGTTTCCAGGCGTAAAATCGCGGACATCTGTAAAGTTAACAGAAACACCCTTGCCCGCTTTATCCGGACATTCGGATGAAAGCGGCGGATGATGAAACGCGTGCCGTCTTGTATATAGATGTCTCCTATATTGTATCAAGGCTTTGCGGGTTCAGGAGAAAGTCGAACAAGCCTGTAATATAGAAGCCGTTGTCATCGTAGTAGGGCTTGATGTCGTCCCTCACGATGATGACGCGCTTGAACGTGTCGTTTATGTTTTCA
>CAYUIJ010000072.1:0-9442 GCA_964444735.1 uncultured Bacteroides sp.
AAGGTAGAAACATTGCAAACAGGGTTCAATATGCTATCCCGGACGGTTGTACATCTCATTTGTGAAAGGGTGTTCTAAATGCACATAATGCCGTCAATGATGTCATCAATATTATGTGGAATCACGGCTTGGGCAAAAGGAAACATGCAGGACTGCAAAGATAAAAAAAGAGGTTGTGCCGGCACTTGACACAACCTCACTTTGTATATTATGAATCAGGATTAGTATTCCCAGTTCATTTCTGCCATGCGCTTGTAAGACGCATAGCGTTTCTTGGCCATGTCTTCACAAGCGTTGAACAGGTCCGCAGCTTCTGTAGGATATTGCTTCATTACAGATGCAAAACGGACTTCACCTTTCAAATAGTCTTGGAATGCATTCCAGTTCGGTTCTTTAGAATCAAGTGAGAACGGATTTTTTCTTTCTGCTTCCAATTCCGGGTTGAAGCGCCATAAGTGCCAGTAACCACATTCAACGGCTTTAGCCTCTTCTGCCTGTGATTTACCCATACCTGCTTTCAATCCGTGGTTGATACATGGAGCATATGCGATAATCAAAGAAGGTCCGTGATATGCTTCGGCTTCGCGGATAGCTTTTAAAGTTTGAGCCTGGTCTGCACCCATAGCGATTTGTGCTACGTATACATAGCCGTAAGTGGTAGCGATAAGACCAAGGTCTTTCTTACGTACTCTCTTGCCAGAAGCAGCGAATTTGGCGATAGCACCGAGAGGGGTAGCCTTAGAAGCCTGGCCTCCGGTATTTGAATAAACCTCAGTATCTAATACAAGGATGTTTACGTCTTCACCAGAAGCGATAACGTGATCCAAACCTCCGTAACCTATATCGTACGAAGCGCCGTCACCACCAATAATCCATTGACTGCGCTTGATGAGATAATCTTGGAATTCTGCAATAGTCTTGCAGTTTTTGCATTTGTCTTTAGCGGCTTCAACCATAGGAATAATCTTTTCAGCAGCAGCTTTGCTTTTTTCTGCATCGTCTTTGCCATCTAACCATTCTTGGAATGCTGCTTTGTATTCAGCAGGACAAGTGTCGCTTGCTATTGCTTTTTGCATGGCTTCTGCCAAACGTGCACGAAGTTTTTTGTTGGCAAGGGTCATACCCAGACCGAATTCGCAGAAATCTTCGAACAATGAATTTGCCCATGCAGGGCCTTGTCCTTTTTCGTTGGTTGTATAAGGAGTTGAAGGAACAGAACCAGAGTAGATCGAAGAACATCCGGTAGCGTTAGCAACCATTTCGCGGTCACCGAACAATTGAGAAATCAATTTTACGTACGGAGTTTCACCACAACCAGAGCATGCTCCGGAGAACTCAAAGAGAGGAGTTGCGAACTGAGAATTCTTAACATTAGCCTTGATATCAATCAAATGTTGTTTAGATTTAACATTGTCAGCACAATAAGTCCAGTTTGCAGCTTCAGCAAGCTGTTTTTCAAGATGCTGCATGCTGAGAGCCTTGCCGCCTTTCTTCGGATTTCCAGGACAAACGTCAACACAGTTGCCACATCCAAGACAGTCGAGAACATCAACTTGCATACGGAATGTCATACCTTCGAATTGTTTTCCTATGGCTTTCAGCATAGTGAAGTTTGCACCCTTTTGCTCTTCAGCATCGAGAATGAACGGACGGATAGCCGCGTGAGGACAAGCATAGGCACACTTGTTACATTGGATACAGTTTTCTGCATTCCATTCAGGAACAAATGCAGCAACACCGCGTTTCTCATATTTAGCGGTTCCCTGGCACCAAGTACCGTCTTCAAATTCCTTGAAAGCGGAAACCGGAAGCAAATCACCATCCTGAGCATTGATAGGACGGACTATTTCGTTGATGAACTCAGGATCGTTGTTTGCCGCTTGTACATCGTCAGGGAGGTCAGCCCATCTCGGATCAATGGTCAATTGTTTGTATTCACCGCCACGGTCAACGGCTGCATAGTTCTTGTTAACCACATCTTCACCTTTATTGCCATAAGACTTAACAATGAATTTCTTCATTTGTTCTACAGCCAATTCTACAGGGATAACCCCGGTGATACGGAAGAATGCAGATTGAAGAATGGTGTTGGTACGATTTCCTAAGCCGATTTCTTGTGCAATCTGAGTCGCATTGATATAATAAACAGAAATGTTGTTCTTGGCGAAATATTTTTTAACCTTGTTTGGCAAGTTCTTTGCCAGCTCTTCACCTTCCCAGATACTATTCAAAAGGAAAGTACCATTCTGGCGCAAGCCGCGTGTTACGTCATACATATGCAAGTAAGCCTGGACGTGACATGCAACAAAATCCGGAGTATTTACCAGATATGTAGAACGAATCGGGTGATCACCGAAACGCAAGTGTGAACAAGTGAAGCCTCCTGACTTCTTAGAGTCATATGAGAAGTATGCCTGGCAGTATTTATTGGTGTTGTCGCCGATAATCTTTACAGAGTTCTTGTTTGCACCTACAGTACCGTCTGCGCCTAAGCCATAGAATTTAGCTTCGAACATACCTTCACCTCCCAAAGCAATTTCTTCTTTCTGAGGAAGGGAAGTAAATGTGACATCATCAACAATACCAATGGTAAAGTGATCTTTTGGAGCAGGCAATGACAGATTTTCAAATACTGACAAGATTTGAGAAGGAGTAGTGTCTTTTGAACCCAACCCATAACGTCCACCTACGATAACCGGTGCGTTTTTAGTTCCGTAGAAGCAGTATTTTACATCAAGGTACAAAGGTTCTCCGTTAGCTCCTGGTTCTTTTGTACGGTCTAATACTGCAATACGTTTTACTGTCTTAGGAACTGCTGTCAGGAAATGTTTGGCAGAGAACGGACGATACAAGTGTACAGAAACCATACCGACTTTTTCACCGTTTGCAATCAAGTGATCAATAGCTTCGCGTGTAGCTTCAGTTACAGAACCCATTGCGATGATTACGCGCTCTGCGTCTTCTGATCCGTAATAGTCGAACAAGTGATAACGGCGTCCGGTAATCTTATAGATCTCATCCATATAGTTTTCTACTACTTCAGGAACGCTTTCATAAAACGGATTGCATGATTCTCTGTGCTGGAAAAAGTGGTCTGGGTTTTCAGCCATACCGCGTGCAACCGGTTTATTGGGAGTCAGTTTGCGCTCACGGAACTCTGCCAATGCTTTTTGGTCAATAAGCGGAGCAAGATCTTCGTTCTCTAATATTTCAATTTTCTGGATTTCGTGAGAAGTACGGAATCCGTCAAAGAAGTTCAGGAACGGGACACGGGCTTTGATAGTAGACAAGTGAGCAACACCAGCCAAATCCATGACTTCCTGTACAGAGCCCTCACACAACATGGCAAATCCGGTCTGACGGCAAGACATGACATCTTGGTGATCACCGAAAATACAAAGCGCATGTGATGCCAAAGTACGTGCAGAAACATGAAATACGCAAGGTAAAAACTCACCTGCTATTTTATACATGTTAGGGATCATCAAAAGAAGACCCTGTGATGCTGTATAAGTAGTAGTAAGAGCACCTGCCTGAAGAGAACCGTGAACGGCGCCTGCAGCACCTGCCTCAGACTGCATCTCTTCAACCAGAACTGTTTCGCCGAAAATGTTCTTACGACCTGCGGCTGCCCATTCATCTACGTGCTCAGCCATTGTAGATGACGGGGTGATGGGATAAATAGCAGCTACTTCTGTGAACATATATGCAATATGTGCAGCAGCTTCATTACCATCACATGTGATAAATTTCTTTTGTTTAGTCATAACAGTTAAATTATTAAGTAAAAAGATCTCTGTTTATTGTTGGTTTTCTCATTTAATATACAAATCCGAATAGCCAAAGAGGAATTTGATTGTCATATCCCGCTTCTATGTGATGCATGGCATATATGATGTTTGGATTGCTTTTTATTTTATTGTCTTTATTACAAATGCGGAAAGGTATTTTGCCATCTACCAAAAAAGACGTACCTTTATTACCTTTGGATAATTTATGTCCTTTATGCATAGTATTTAAAAAAAAGGTTTCTAAAACATCTTGTTCTTCAATTTTGACAGGATAGATGGAATACATCAGATTGGTGTTGTGCATCATGATTTTGCATGGCTTTTTTGGGAATGATTCTCCTTGTGGATAAACCATGTTAATCAAGCGTGAATCTGCCAGATATTTGATGTAGTTCATCACCGTAGCTCTCGATGTTTGAATATCTATAGCCAGTTGGCTGACATTGGGAGCCGATGGACCGTCAACCGCCAGCAAATATAATAATTTCTTTATTTTGGAGAGATATTTTAACTCTATTTGTTTAATAAGAAGTATATCTACCTCTATCATCATATTCATGGTTTTTAAAAGATTTTCTGAAAAATTACGTTTTTCGAGGAAAAAAGGATAAAAGCCATGATGTAAATAATTCTGAAAATAATTCAACGGATGAACTTTGGAAAGTATTTCTTTGACGATGGATTCATGTCGTTGAAGTATATCATTCAAAGTATATATCGGAAAATTATTATCAGTCTGCAGATTTAAGAATTCTCTGAAAGAAAATCCGCGTAAATTATAGGATTTGACAATATCTTTCAGTTCCGGATTTTCTTCTTTCAGCCGCATCACAGAAGAACCTGTAAAAACGATTTTCAATTCTGGATACCTGTCATAGCATGCG
Organism: uncultured Bacteroides sp.; assembly: GCA_964444735.1. GTDB lineage: Bacteria > Bacteroidota > Bacteroidia > Bacteroidales > Bacteroidaceae > Phocaeicola_A. The sequence continues at coordinate 4,676 of CAYUIJ010000072.1, forward strand.
CGTAATTCATGACTCCAGCTGGGATGTTTGAAAACCTGATCTATCAGCAGAACTTTTCCACCCCGTTTTATGAATTCACCGGCAAAATCAATCAGACTGGCCTGCTGAAAATAAAAATTGTTCATGTTCACGTATAGACACGAACGGTCTTTTCCGAAATACTCTTTTGCATATTGAAGTAAAAATGTTGTCTTTCCTACTCCACGCGTGCCTTTGATCCCAATCAGGCGGTGATTCCAGTCTATTTCATCCATAAGAGTACGATGAACAGGAGCATTGGTATGTTCTACTAAATAGGCGTGTGTTTGATAGAAGACTTCCATTTTTTTGAATTTCGTGTAAAGATAGTACTTATTCCATAAATTGCAAAGCAGAGATTGCAAAAAAGTTATGGTTTATAATCTATGTACCTGTTGGCGGAATTAAATTAACGTACCGGCAAGGGATGCCATTAGTATCGGAATACGCTCTCGCCTGTTTTCGAATCAATAGAGATTCAGTGGTGTGGGGGGGGGGAAAAAAAGAGAGAGAAGGGATATACAGACAGGCAGGAGTGTGAAAAGTTGAAGAGGGATTTTTCTCGATGGAGCAGGTGATTTTTGACGATGAGGGATAACGTGTCCAAAGAAAAACAACCGACAGGGCGGGTAAAGACAACGGATGTGCCTGGCAATGGCAAGTGACGTACCCAGACTTACCGACTGACATGCTTGCGGAGATTCTCACTGACCCGATACCTCGTCTATGGTCGAATGGAGATGAGACCTGCGCCCGACAGGAAACGAGGTGTCTATTTTTCCCTGCTTTTTCAGGAAAATGCAATCGAAAACGGATGATTGATATACATACATGTTCACCTTAACAATATCACCTTGGCTGTCCGATTGTCCATTCCGGGCATAGAGACCCCGACGGGCGCATTTATGTAAGTAGGGTCACAAACCGTATACCGCACATTACCGGTTACGATATAATCCCCATCCGCTTGCCCTGTGAAAGAGACCGCCGCCGCCAAATGACCGGGATAATAAACCAAGGCCGCCTTCAGCCCCAACAAATCCCTTACCAGACGAGAAAACAAGATGGAGCGGTCTTCGCAATCGCAATATGGATAGTAAAGAGTCTCTTCCGCAAAGAACGCCCGGTCTTTTCCCCAGACCTTGTCATCATGTTCATAGACAAATGCCGTCTGCACGAAATTCAACAGGCACGTGACGGCCTCCCGTTGGGATTTTCCTTTTAGGAAAGAGAGCAGTGCCGGATACAACGTATTCTTTACATCACCATGCAAAGGAGTGTCAGCATACATTCCCCATCGGGTCATAAAATTGCCATTCCATTCCGAAGCAGGATAAGCACTATAGAAATTCATCAAATTCTTATTCACTGAAACTTCCGCTTTCATTTCCGGATAGCCCTTGGCCTGCAAAATCCTTGTCGGAGAAATATTCCCTTCCAACAGCATTTCTTCATGGATAGCCAAAGACAAAGATTGCTCATCCGGAAACGAAGCCGCACAAATATGCAGCTTTTTTTCCCGACAATCCACAGGATAGAACTTTTCTCCGTCAATCTCATAGAAAGGTTGGTCGTAGATGTCATATCGGCTTGCATACAAGAATACCAATCTGTCTCCACTTTGTCCCAACCGCATTTTGTAACCGGACTGACAATACAGATAGGCCATCAGCAATACAGATTCATTGCAGTTTGCGCCGAAAAAGGAATCTGTCATTTCTTTCAGCATCAACAGATAAGCCCAATCGCACAAGCTATGTTGCATGCGGATTTTCAGGCAATCCCGTACCACGTTGTCATATTCCTTACGGGAACAAATTTCCCATACCCGTGCCACCTCTTCACCGGAACAGGATGACAGACGAAAACGCAGATGATCGTTCAGTCGAACATGGGCTTCCGTACCGAGAAAGCAGAAACTGAAGAAGTCTCCTACCGGTTGAGGATTTTCTTTTATCGGCACGGCCGGTTTGGGCTGCTGAATCGGCCTGGGGACAGGAACAACCTCATCTATTCGAATCGGATTGCTTTCAATCGGTTTGCCTTTTTCATCTTCCGGATAAATGGTGGGAGGCACAGGCTCTTCTTCTTTCGGACGTGGAACGGCCGGCAATGCTTCGTACTGTTTCCACGCTTTCCGGACAAATTCCGCATATTCCCGGTTCGCCCGACTCCGAAAATCACGATAATCAGTCTGCACCTCCTTTCGAAATGTATGATAGCGATCTTCGAAGTCATTCATTTGGGCGGAAATGAACGGACAAAGAACAGTCCATGACATAAATAAAAAAACACACCTCATATTTCCTTTATTTACAACGACATAAATGCCACTGTTTGTGTAATGTCACTACTCCTGTGCAGCAAAGACGAATCTTGTTATTTTAGAGTCCAGTTTTTCCATGCGTCTCCTAAGTCCGATGATGATATGATGGAGGGAGTTTGTGACTTATTATTTGCAACAATTGATTTCTTACATACATTGTCTTTTATATAAGCCGACAGTTCAAGAAGAGATGCATTTCCTTTGCTCTCTTGCAATTTCTTTAGGAGATAATATGTAAACAGCCCGTGCTGTTGTTCATCGTATGAATATGCAGTCTCATTTCCTTGTGCGGCCGATAAAACCACTATCTTGCCCGAAACGTTCATCGGCTTTGTCTTGATTGCCACTCCTCGTGCCGAGGCCAACATTCCATTACCACGTTGTGCTCCGGAAAAGCAAGCATCGAGTAATACCACAATCTGTTTCACGGTTAATTGTCCCAATATGCCATAAAGCTCATCAAGGCCATATCCAGTGGTAACATCTGTACTATACCCGTCTATAGGAAGCAGATAAGATGTTTTGGTAATTTCATCGGGGATACCGTGACCGGCATAATAGAATATAATTTTTGCCGCTCCTTGATATGCTTCTGCAATTTGTTCAAGCCGGTGTACCTCTCTTTTTATATTATTGAGCGTAGCATCCTTTACCAAGCGAATATTCGATGAAGGCAAGCCTAATGTTCTTTTGCAATATTCGGCAAATATTTCTCCGTCATTCAAGGCATTGGAAACTTTGGCTGCATCTTGATAATTCTCGTTCGCTATAATAACCGCGAACGTATTATCATTATTTTGCACACATAAAGGTATGTCCTGATCAACGTCCGATTTCGATTCTGTTCCATTGGGATCGGATTGTCCTTGAGGTAAAACAACGGGATGTATTGAAGCGGTCTGATCATCATCACTATTTTGTATCGTGATAAAATTCTCTTTACTCTCTTCCATGAAAAGGTTGTCCGGATTAAGTGCGTAATTCTCAGTATGCTTGATACCTTCGCTATAGATACGGATAAAATCCGGCAGGATATTTTTTCCACCTTTTTCCTGAAAGCGTCTAAGCCATTCATTGCTTTTTGTTTCATTTGCGGCAACAGCAATACCCTGCCGGTAATATACGGATAGCCGGTTCATGGCATCCGGCAATCCTCTCTCAGCAGCTCTCCGGAACATTTTAAACGCCTCAATATTATTTTGTTTGACGATGATCCCCCGTTCATAGCAAACGCCAACAAAGAACTGTGCCGGTAAGTCATTCAAATCTGCAGACTTTTTAAGTTCTTTAAAACCATACTCCAAATATCCTTGACTGATCCCGGCAAGGGCATTCTTGGTGTGGTCATTGGAGTTTTGGGCAAAAACCTCCCAACTCAGGAACAAGGATATTACAAAAAACAGTCTTTTCATCATCTTCATTATTACAGAATTACAGAAATGAGGGCATGTGCCCCAGTCTTAAGTACACACCCTCATTCAGGGGATTAAAGATCTTTATTTCCGGCGTGTTTTTTTCGTTTTACTGACATATTTCAATTTACCCCAATCACATTTACTGCCATCAAAATTGATAATGCTTTTATAAAAATGTTCTTCTAACGGTGCCCATGGAGTTCCATACTCAATGGTGTTTAGCATGAGACCTAATACCCCTAAAAAACCGTATGATGGTTTTTTAAACTTCTTATAAAGAATCCGTGTAGTGTGAAGCTCGAAGGTACCTTTTTTAAAGTTACCTTGCCAGTCACAAACAATCATCGGTGCTTCGTCTTCTTCAAATTCGTATGGTGAGTCCGCTTTCAGATGGACAATTGCCGGCTTTGTTTCTTTTACGCCAAATCCTCTTTTCTGTTTCTTCTTTAAATTTTTTGGCTTTTCTACATAATATGGAGTTAAATAGACATCTGAAACCCAAGTCGATAATGAAATAACCTTCCATTCCTCCGGCTTTTTGTCAAACGCATAAGCAAGGCTCACACCAAGATTGTCAATGCTTTCATCTTCCGTCAGATGACGGTGTGCCGTTCCAAGATAACGTTTTCCTTTAGGGTCGCCCGCAAGGGATTCTTCAGTCAATTCAGCAACGATATTCCGCAGTCGTTTGTCGTATTCAGAAAAATCACCCCAAGGCGTTTCCGATGTAGTATAATTTCCAAACATCGGGCCAGTCATAACATAAATATTCGTTTCTTTTTCTGTAGCGGGAGCTAAAGTGATAAACTGATCTATGGATGTTGCATAACCTGATATCGAAGCTGTCTCCCCCTTGTCTTTTTTCGATTTTTTTTTCGATTTTTTTATCGAGGCTTCATCCACAAATATGGGACGTGAAACGCCATTATGGACAAGAAAGCATCGCGATAAATCTATGAAGATTGTCTTCTTCGTTTTGTTTGTTGCCCATAGCTGCTCATCATAAAT
>CAYUIJ010000072.1:9452-11974 GCA_964444735.1 uncultured Bacteroides sp.
ATTTAATATTATCATCCTCATAAACGCTGTTCACGGTTGAGTAAGCATAGACCAAAGCATTTCTGTAACGGGTGGAAACACTTTTACCAAATGACATCGCAGTGATACACATGAACACTGCAAACAATGTAAGATTTTTTCTTTTCATGTTGATACTTGTTTGATTGTTAAAAAATGTTTGTTATAGATGACTTCTTTATCAGATTGGTGTTTTGTTTATTGTTATTGCTTTCCTTATGACTCTCATCTCTTTGTCTCTGCTTCTTCCTTTAGCCAGCCATTTTTGAAAATCAGCCCAGTGAAGTTGCCGAGGACGAAGTTCGTTGATTGATTCGCTATTGGCCTTGACGAATGCATTTGGAGAGAAAATGAGGTAGAGGTCATTCCGATCTTGTCCTTCAGAACAAGTCATTACATATTCATCTACGTTCATTTCATTCGGCGCATATTCCTGAGAAAAGAATATATAGGGCGTATCTTTCTTGATGGGTTGAGCCACTTCCTTACTCATCCGATAAGGAAGCAGGCAATATGCTGTTTGAGCGGTAACATCTATAAGGTATATGGTAAGGAAACCGTCAACCGGAGATTGGAAGCGGAGATACAAGTCATCACCATCTTTAAACTCGTTACGTTCAAATTGTTCTGTAGTCCCATTGCATAGCACTTGAGCTGTCAAGTCTATTTGTGAGGCTGCAATCTCTCGGATTCTACCGCTTACCGTTACTTTTACGATAAGATGATTTTCGGCATATTCTATATGATACTTAGGCTCTTCTGTCGTTTCAACCCATTCGCCTTTAACATCCGATCCGCCAAGCGAATGGAAGTCTATGGCTGAATTTCCATTCTCATTTCTTACAAATGCAGTATTGCTTTGCGACACCACCGTACCGAATTCATCGGCTATGGCCTGTATTTTTGCGCGATCCAATGCGGTTAGCTTTGCTTGCTCCAAAGTGACGTTTTCAGGCGCATGATAAGTGTACTCTGAACATACCTTGACTGTCCGTTGGGCAATACATTCAACAGACATGCCTGCATACAGGACAACGGACAAAAAGCACTTGACATTCATAACCTACCAGCCTAACAATTCATCCAGTTTTTTGTGCAGGTCATTGCCTTTTTGTTCAAGATCTTCGCGAATCGCTTTTTTGGCAGCGGCTTTGGCCATACCGCTATTATAGGCTATGCGCACCAATACTTCCTTATTGTGGGTGGAAAGTGTACGGTACAGCTCCATGACCGGTATGGTACGGCCGATGCTTTGCGAAATAAGGCTCTTGGACGACATCACACTTTGCGTAATGGAGGCGGCATCTTCAGCGGCCAGCTGCTTATTGGCCACGGTGTTTTCAATCAAGGCCGTAACTTCCGTTTGGATTTGTCCGGCAAGATTCTGTTTGGCCAGCTCGAGAGCCTGTATCTTGGCTGCATCGTAGTTCTCTCCGGTGCTCATGGCTTCACCCATGATATAGGCCGGGTAGTTGTTTTCATCATAATCATACTGCATCAAGAAAGATTTGTCCAGCTGCTTTTCCATGGGCAATGCGCCAGGGATAGTGATCCATCCTTCCTTACGGAGTCGCTTTGCTTCCTTCCGTGAGGCTTTGGAGGCTTTTTTACCCAACTCGGCTTTCGATGACTTGGCAAGTTCTTTTCTTTGTTTTACTTGTTCTTTGGAAATCTGTGCATTTACTGTAGTTACGTGCCCGACAAGAATCAAGCATAACAGTAATCGGAATATCCCTTTCATACCTGTGTCCAAAATTTTTCCAGCAGACTCCCCGAACCGGACGGTTCATAATGTGATAAATTGGTATAAAGACCTATATAAAGAAAAAGCGCGGGAATCTGTACCTGTCACCCGTCCCGCTTATCGAGGCCTTCGCATTGCCCACAGTAGTTTGAACGAGCAACCAGAAGCCCACGCCGATATGTATGATAACTCAATGCGCCTTTGTATTGCAAAAGGCGCACCAAGGATATATACATACCCCGCAGACATCTACGTTGCTTTGTTTTTGACTACTGTACCAGAGGTTGCGAAGTTCCGATAAGCCAAAGACAAAACGTCAAGTAAACGTCTTTCTTCAATATTTGTCATCCCTCCCGCCCACCTATCTCAAGGTTTCGATGTAAGGATGTGGCAAAGTTATAAAAATGATATTATCACTCCAATTTTTCCATAATTATTTTTATTGTGAAACAAGCAAAGCCGCGAACAGGGACAGTAAATTCAGTGGGGGGATATCCATACAACCTTGCGATTCCGAGCAGGAAGGACTTCTTGTCCGTTACTTCATGAAGATTTGCCTGGAACAGTAAGATTCGGCATTGAATCGAGCAGCAGAAGAAATACATATTCCGGCTTTACGATGTTGCGCAGCAAGTCTTTCGAGGTTGCGTTCGCAACGTGCCGACATACCAAACGGGCTTCCTGCCTCGCAACCCGTATATGCGTTCTCGGAACAAGGCATAGAATTTGTTGATCTCTCTAGGGGGGGGGGGAAAACGCC
>CAYUIJ010000073.1:0-1178 GCA_964444735.1 uncultured Bacteroides sp.
GCAGGTCGTAGTTGTTGCGCCAGTAGATGTCGAAATCGAGGTTGATGCGGTTGTCAAGGAATCCCAACGAAGTTCCGAGGTTCAGTTCGTGCTTTTTCTCATAGGTGAGCGCGTCGTTTCCCAGCATTTCAATTTCCATACCCGCCTCTTTGTCATCGGCGCCCGGCCTCCACGGCGTGTTGAAATTCCGGAGAATGGCTATGGCATTGGAGATGTAGTCGGGGCCGGCATCGGCGGTAAGGCTGTACGAGGCCTTGAATGTCATGTGCGACATCACGTTGCCGAAAGACTTGAAGAACGGCTCTTCGTGAACATTCCACGCGCCGCCGACGTTCCATGTGGGAAGCCACCGCGACGAGTGCGCCTTGCCGAGGCGGTTGGTACCTTCGTAACGGAACGTGCCGTTGACGGAGTAGCGTCCCTTGTAGGAATAGTTGACCATTCCGAAGAAGGCGGCGGTGCGGCGGTGCGTGTTGGAGAGGGTGAAATAGTCGGCGTTCTGTTCCGATGACTTCTTGAAGGCAAGATAATCGTAAAACGCCGTCTCTCCCTGTGCGTACTGCATTCCCCAGCCGCGGAACCAGTCGTTGGTACGGTCTACCGAGGTTATCTCCATGCCACCGTAAACGTTCGTGATGTGCACGTCATTGAAAGTCTTGTTCCAGGTCAGGGAGTTACGTATGGTATAGCTCGGTGACTTGTACTCGCGCTTTTCGTAGATACCGCCGTTGGGCAGGATGGTCACCGGCAGGCTGTTCAGCTGGTCGGGATTCTGATAGAGCCACGGGTTATTCTGCTGGACCACCGCATCGCTCATCTCGCGATAGGCACGCGCCTGGTTGGACTCGTCCTTGATGTGATGCTGCATCGAAGTGGAGGTATAACGGATGGAGGCCAGCGAGTTGAACTCAAGACCGGGCAGGATTTTCCAGCTCAGCTCGCCCTGGAAGCGCAGGTCGGCGGCGCTCATCTCGATATAGTTGTTATCGAGCTCCTCGAAGATGTTGAACGAGGTGTAGTTTCTCACATAATCCTCGTCGGGGTCCATCGTCCGGGAGGTGTTCATGGCGAAGCTGAACGGGTTGATGTCAAAATCGCGGTTCACCTCGCCGTATACGGGGTCTACGTCCTGGCTGAGCGTTCCGGGAGCCTCCTGCTTGCGGTAGCTGGCGTTCCCG
>CAYUIJ010000073.1:1188-2809 GCA_964444735.1 uncultured Bacteroides sp.
GTTGAAAGTGTAGCGCGACACTTTGCTGCGCTCGTACCATCCCGGGTCGGTCATCACGCTGAGCGACATGTACGACGTGGCCTTGTTTCCTCCCATTGAAAGGCTGACCGAATGGTTCATCATGACCGAGTTGCTGAACAGCTCATCGAACCAGTCGGTGTTGCGGTATTCGGCCGCCCGGAGGTATTCGTCCATGGCCTGCACGGTGTGCGGGAGCCCGAACATGCCGTTGGTGCGGTCATAGGTATTGATAAGGCTGTACATTTTCCCGTATACGCCGTACTCCTGCGACCGGAGCGTTTCGGAGAGGTTGAAATAGCCTTTCGAGGCCAGTTCCCGGTAAACCCCCATCTGATCCTGCGAATTCATGATGTTGTAGTCGCCATAGTGCGGCTTGAGGCGGGTTGTGAACTCACCCATATAGGTCAGTGCGGCCGTGCCGGGCCGTCCTTTTTTCGTGGTGACGACAATCACTCCGGCCATGGCCTTCGCTCCGTATATGGAAGTGGCGGAGCCGTCTTTCAAAATGCTGATGCTCTCGATGTCATCGGAGTTCAGTCCGGCTATGGCGGAACTTATCATCGTAACGGCATCGCCCGAAGAAAGGTCATCGGCAGACACTTCGGTCACATCCTCGATAATCACCCCGTCGACCACCCACAGCGGCTTTGAGTCGCCAAGTATGGAAGTGGCTCCCCGCACGCGGATTTTCGGAGCCGTGCCAAAGGTAGCCGAGACGTTCTGCACCGAGACTCCCGCCGCGCGGCCTTCCAGCGACCGGCTGATATCGGCCATTCCGTTAAGGATGACATCATCGGCGCGCAACTGGTCGGACGCTCCGGTGAAAAGCCGCTTGTCCATTTTCGTCATACCCGTGACAACCACGGTTTCGAGCATCCGGACATCAGGCTCGATCCGCACGGTAATGTCCGTGCCCGCAGGAAGCTCCCGGGTCTTATACCCTACATAGGAAATCTGCAAGATCCCGCCCTTGGGTATCCCCCGGAGCGTGAATCTCCCATTGGCATCGGTAGACGCGCCGACCGCCGGATTCCCCTTGAGAACGACTGTGGCACCGATTACCGCCCCCCCGTCTCATCTACAACACGTCCGGTGGCGACACCGGTCTGTGCCGAAACGGAAAGCGCCAGGCCACAGACAGCCGCAAACAGTAATAAAAACTTTTTCATAAATAAAATCTAACTTTTTTACAATTAAACACCCAAACATCCTCCTTGAGAAGAAAGAGAACTTTCATCCGACCGGATGCGAAGGCACCTGACCGGATTTCCGCAACGCCCTGCACAGGCCTCAGCGCGGCGTCTCCGAACGCACCGCCCCGTCCGGAGCAGCCCCGCAAAAAAACACCCACGGGCATTCCTTTCATTTTCTCATAAATCTCCTTCCTTTTTACGGAGGCAGTAAAAAATCCGTTCCCATACATGCCAACAGGTCTGCCTCGTTCCAACCTGCCGACACAATTTCAATCAATCAGGTTACAAAAATACACAAAGAATTGAGAATTTAAATAATTTCATAGTGTTTTTTTTATTTTTTAACATAATGGTGACAATAACCGATTTTGGGGGGGGGGGGCGGGGGGGGGGGGGGGGGGGGGGGG
>CAYUIJ010000073.1:2819-4729 GCA_964444735.1 uncultured Bacteroides sp.
CAACTAGGAATTAAATAATTACATTGTTTATTTTTTTTTTTATAACATAATGGTTAAAATAAACGATTTTTTCCCCCCCCCCCCACACACACAAAAAAACGCCCGTGCCAGAAATCCCGGGCCCGGGCGGCGTTACGGTCTGATAACCGGGAAAGGCCCGCCAGCCATCCTTTCAGCGGGGCGGCGCCTCAAACAGCCCATCGGGTGAGCCGCAAAAGGCCCAAGTCGGGAACAGGCCCCACACATCGGATCACACATTGAAAAAAGAGGCGGATATCCCTACCGATATCCGCCTCCCAACATACGCGCAAACCGATCGCCCGCCAGAGGGGCAGCCGGCCATGAAGCCCGGAAAGCCCCTGTCAAAACGAAAGTCCGCGGCTATTTTCTTTTCTCGTATTCAAGGCTTGCCATAATAAACGAGCCGATTGCCTTGCCCTCATTGGATACAATGCGCACATCTTTTCCGCACAAATAATAGTCTGCGGATCCATCGCGATCCGGACTCTTCGCGGGGCCTACACCTGCCGAGCGGCAACTCTGACAGATGTTCAGCGTTCCGTCTTCATTCCCGGTGATGAATGTGTCCAAAAGCCCCCTGTAGGCCTTCTCCGCGACTTCCTTATATTCCGCAGGCAGCACACCTATACGAAGGCCCTTCAAATAGGCATAGGTGAATATGCATGACGCTGAAGACTCCAGATAATTGGCAATGCCGCAACGGCTCATGTAAGAATCGTCATACCGCAGCAACTGATACCACACCCCACTCTTCCTGTCTTGCCAGCGCGCCAAGCCGGCAGCCACCTCATTGGCTATCCTGACCAGCTTCTGATAATCAGGATGCAGCCGCGGCATAAACTCAAGGACGTCTACCAACGCGGCAAAGAACCATCCCATGCCGCGTCCCCAGAATTCTTCGGAACAGCCCCTGAAAGGCCCCTCCTTATTTGCCCAGAACGCATTTACATCATCCGGATCGGCAGCCCAGGCATGATAGTTCAGCTGCACGGCGGGATCATACGTATGACGGTGAACGATAACGAACTGACTGGCTACGTCGCTCCATCCGTCAGTATCACCGGGAGCAAAGACATGCAGCCACTCGGCATAAAAGGCCGCTCCCATATACAAGCCGTCAAGCCACATCTGCCGCGGATATATGTCCTTATGGAAGAAACCGCCCTTCGCGTCTCCTTCCGGAATACGCGGATATTCATAACGCAGATAATTGTACAAGTAATCGGCCGCAACCTTATAGCGCCGCGCATTGTCCGTACCGTTTCTCCTGTCCAGGGAAGCCTCATGCCTGTAGAGATCAAACAGCACCTTACCCGATGCTATATTGTCAATGTTCCCCTTCCTGAAATTCCTGAAAGAGCCATCCTCATTGACCGCCTTGTCGGCATACGATTTAGCCCAGCCATAAAAGACGGCCGCGGAATCCTCGTAGCCGCTTTCTTCACAGACCTTCAACAATGCCTTTGCAACCAGGCCGTTGACATAGTCCCACCCTTTTTCCGTCCAATGTTCACCGTGCGAACGCGACATTTCCCTTGAATAAATTGTCTGGGAGGAAATTGAAACCGCCGCCATAAAAAGACTGACGGCCATAAAAACAGTTCTCATAGCGCAAATTAATCCATTATTGTTTTCCGGAAGCGAAAATAATCAAAAAAAGCCGTTTTTTGAAAAAAACCGCGCATTTATTCCATACATTAAACCCCATAAAAGACATTTTAATCAAAACTATTTCATACATTTGCGAATATTATAACAATGACAAGACCTAATGACCATGTATGCAATCCAGACAAACACCTCAGGAACAAAAAGTATGGAGATTAGCGAGGAACACCTGAAAACAATAGAAAAATATTCTCTTTTCCAGCATCTGACAGACAGCAACG
>CAYUIJ010000073.1:4739-11927 GCA_964444735.1 uncultured Bacteroides sp.
GGAATCGTTGACGAAAGCGTTCTGGACAAGCTCAAGCTGAACATCCGCTCACTCATCGCCTCTTCTGAGACAAACTGCAAAGACCTGCTCGACTTATGCATCGATGTGGTCTATCATAACAATATGAAAGCATTCGGTCTGAACAAACTGCTGCAGCTGTACGCCAAATGGGAGAAAAACAAGCAGGAAGGAGCCGCCGGACCGGGGGAAACCGAATGAAACAAAAAGCCCATGCCTTTACTTATAAAACAGGAACGGACTACAAGGCCGCATGCATTAAAAAAACCGCAGCCCGCGCCTGAGAGACTGTCACATACCGGATATCCATGCAAGAACACAAACTTACCGACTGGCTGCCCACCACCAAAAAAGAAACGGAACTACGTCACTGGGACATACTTGACGTAATCATTTTCAGCGCCGACGCATACGTAGACCATCCCTCGTTCGGAGCCGCCGTTATCGGGCGAATCCTCGAAGCGGAAGGATTGAAAACAGCAATCATACCGCAGCCCAACTGGCGTGACGACCTGCGTGACTTCAAGAAACTGGGGCGTCCGCGTCTTTTCTTCGGAATATCACCCGGATGCATGGATTCCATGGTCAATAAGTATACGGCCAACCGGCGACTGCGTTCTGAAGACGCGTACACTCCTGACGGACGCCATGACTTACGGCCTGAATATCCGACAATCGTCTACACGCAGATACTGAAGAGACTATATCCCGACACGCCGGTCATACTTGGCGGCATAGAAGCCTCCATGCGGCGTCTTACCCATTATGACTACTGGCAGGGAAAACTGAAAAGGAGTATTCTCATTGAATCGGGAGCAGACATGCTGATTTACGGCATGGGCGAAAAACCGGTTGCGGAACTGTGCCGTAAAATGACAGAAACCATGGGGGACGACACCAATGAATTCTCTTTGGGCAGGCATTCACTGCCCATCGATATTCCACAAACGGCCTTCCTTATAGACAAAAGTCAGGAAAACGGCCTAAGAACAGCATCCGACCTCCGCCTGTATCCGCATGAAGAATGCCTTTCCGACAAGAAGAAGCAGGCATCAAACATGAGACATATTGAAGAAGAATCAAACAAATACGCGGCGCGGCGCATCATACAGGAAGCGGGCGGAAAAGCAGTCATTGTAAATCCGCCTTACCCTCCGACAAGCCAGGAGGAGCTTGACCGTTCGTATGACCTGCCGTATACCCGTCTGCCCCATCCCAAATACAAAGGCAAGCGCATTCCGGCATACGACATGATAAAATTCTCGGTCAACACCCACCGGGGCTGCTTTGGCGGATGCGCCTTCTGCACCATATCGGCCCATCAGGGGAAATTTATTGTGAGCCGCAGCAAGGAAAGCATTTTGAAAGAGATAAAAGCCATTACGCAACTCCCTGATTTCAAAGGATACTTATCTGATTTGGGAGGGCCGTCGGCCAACATGTACGCCATGGGAGGGAAGAAACAGGAACTGTGCCGTAAATGCAAACGCCCCTCGTGCATACATCCTCAGATATGCCCCAACCTGAATACCGATCACCGTCCATTGCTTGATATCTACAAATCGGCCGACGCACTACAGGGCGTCAAGAAAAGCTTCATAAGCAGCGGAGTGCGGTATGATCTTCTTCTGCACAAGACCCATGACAAGGAAACAGACGAAGGCATTCGCAAATATACTGAGGAACTGATAAAAAAGCATGTAAGCGGAAGACTGAAAACAGCCCCCGAGCATACCAGCGACAAAGTCCTTTACCTTATGCGGAAACCACCCTTTGAACAGTTTTACCGGTTCAAGAAGATTTTTGACGAGATAAACAAGGAAGCAGGCCTGAAGCAGCAGATTATTCCCTATTTCATATCCGGTCATCCCGGATGCACGGAAGAAGACATGGCCGAACTGGCCGCCATTACCAAACAGCTGGGCCTTCACTTGGAACAGGTACAGGATTTCACTCCCACCCCCATGACCATTAGTACGGAAACATGGCATACAGGCTACCATCCTTACACACTCCAGCCGGTTTTCTCCGCAAAAACACCCCGTGAGAAGCTGGCACAGCGCATGTTCTTTTTCTGGTACAAACCCGGAGAACGCCAGAGAATCATAACCGAACTCAAAAAGATCGGGCGCAAGGATCTAATCAACAAACTGTACGATAAATAAAAGCAAATCCGACTGTTCTCTTCCCATTACAACAAAAACAGCCGGAACCGCCTATATCAATTTACAGATCCCCATTTCATCCTTCCATGCCCGCAATCTCCTTCAAAACAGCCACTCCCCTGTACACGGTTCCCACATCACGGATCACCATGCCGCGCTTTCCGTTCTGTTCACGCAGGCTGCACAGTTCCGGATAACGGCCCATATAAGAGATAATCTTCCCAAAGGCGTCACTTTGGTAATACATGCTGTCAGGATTGCTTACAAAGAAAAGCGTCATCCTGCCTGATTTCAAATATATACGTTCCGCTCCGAGATGCTTTCCCAAGCGGCGCAAGGGAACAATCTCCAACAGTTCCTCGCTTTCGGGCGGCAATTTGCCGAAACGATCCTCCAAACGCTTACGGTAAGCCTCCACATCCTTATCCAGCTCCAGCCCGTCAAGCTCCCGATAAAGCGACATACGCTCACCGCTTCCTGGCACATACTCATCCGGGAAAAGCAGTTCCATATCACTTTCCACCGTACACTCATTCACAAATTCCTTCCCACCCGGTTTCCGATCACCGGCATACAACGACTCAAACTCATCGCTTTTCAATTCCGTTACGGCCTCGGTCAAAATCTTCTGATACGTCTCGTATCCTAAATCGGCAATGAATCCGCTCTGCTCGGCTCCCAGCAAATTACCGGCTCCACGAATATCCAAATCCTGCATAGCGATATGAATCCCGCTCCCCAAGCCGGAAAAATTCTCTATGGCCTGTAACCGGCGGCGCGATTCCGCAGGCAGGCCGGAAAGGGGAGGCGCAAGCAGATAGCAGAAAGCCTTTCTGTCGCTACGCCCCACACGTCCGCGCATCTGGTGCAAATCACTCAATCCGAAATTCTGAGCATGATTAATGATAATTGTATTGGCATTAGGGATATCAATGCCATTCTCAATGATTGTGGTAGTAATCAGCACATCGTAATCATAATTCACAAAACCAAGAATGACCTTTTCCAGTTTATCCGGCCGCATCTGTCCATGCCCGACGCATACACGCGCATCCGGAACCAGCCGCAACACCATAGCCTTCAATTCTTCCAGGTCATCAATACGGTTGTTTACAAAAAACACCTGTCCGTTACGGCTCATCTCAAAATTAACGGCCTCGGCAATAATATCCTCATTGAAAACATGCACTTCCGTCTGCACCGGATATCTGTTCGGAGGCGGTGTCTGAATAACCGACATGTCACGCACTCCCATTAATGAGAACTGCAGCGTACGCGGAATAGGAGTCGCCGTCATGGCAAGCGTGTCAACATTTACTTTCAACTGCCTCAACCTTTCCTTTACCGCCACGCCAAATTTCTGCTCCTCATCAATAACCAGCAGTCCCAAGTCCTTGAAAACAACATCCTTTCCTATAATACGATGCGTCCCCACCACAATATCAAGTCCGCCTTCTTTCAGCTCTTTCAACATACGGCGTACATCGGACGGCTTACGCGCGCGGCTCAAATAACCGACCTTGCAGGGAAAGCCTTTCAAACGGTCACGAAGCGTACAATAATGCTGGTAAGCCAATACCGTTGTGGGGACAAGCACTGCCACCTGCTTATTATCGCAAACAGCCTTAAAAGCGGCACGAACAGCGACTTCGGTTTTACCGAACCCCACATCTCCACAAACCAGCCGGTCCATCGGACGGTCTTTTTCCATGTCAGCCTTCACCTCCTGCACAGCCTTTAACTGGTCGGGCGTGTCTTCATAGATGAAACTTGCCTCCAGCTCATGCTGCAAGAACGAGTCCGGACTGAAACTGAATCCTTTTTCCTCCCGCCGGCGTGCATAAAGCCTTATCAAATCACGGGCTATATCCTTAATCCTGCTCTTTGTCCGCTCCTTCAGCCTTTCCCACGCTCCGGTACCCAGCCTGCTCAAGCGCGGCGCCTCCCCCTCCCGGCCCTTATATCTGGAAATTTTATGCAAAGCATGAATTGAAACAAAAACCACATCATCATTCTGATACACCAGCCTGATAACCTCCTGTGTCGAATTTCCATTCGGGATACGCACCAATCCGGCAAAACGCCCTACCCCGTGATCAATATGCACCACATAATCACCCGGTTCAAACTGACTGAGCTCTTTCAATGACAAAGCCGCTTTTCCGCCGCGTGCCTTGTCACTCCTCAAATTATATTTATGGAAACGGTCAAAAATTTGATGATCTGTAAAGAAACAGGCTTTCAACGTTTGATCCACAAACCCCTCATGCAAAGTCCTGTCTACCGGTACAAAACCGATATCATCGCCCCGCTCGTCAAAGACCGCCTTAATACGGTCTGTCTGCTTCTGGCTGTCCGAGAGTATATATATCCTGTATTTCCTTGCCTGATAATCTTTCAGAACCGAACCCACCAGATCAAAGTTCTTATGGAATACGGGCTGCAACGCGACATCAAATTCCAGTTTTGCATCAGGTACTCCCGTCGCCTTCACTCCAAACTCCACTTTTCTGAATCTTAAGGCTTCCCTTACAAATTCCTTCCCGTCAACAGTCGCGGGAATCCTTACTTTATCAAGGCCTCCCTCCGCGGCGCACGCAACGGCCGCCTGCGGGGATACCGCCTCATTATGTACGGCTTCGATCCTCTCTCTTACCCACGCAAAGTCCTTGAACCATAGAAAAGCATCATCAGCGAGAAACTCAAACAAAGACACTTCCTCACCGCCACAACTATCCGGTTCGGGCACAATGGCTATCCGCCCCTTCCTGTCTTTAGAGAGCTGGCTCTCTACCTCAAAAGACCGTATACTGTCTATCTCATCTCCGAAAAAATCTATGCGATAAGGATATTCCGATGAAAACGAAAACACATCAATGATACTCCCCCGCACGGCATACTGCCCGGGTTCATATACGTAATCTACATGCTCAAATCCCCACGCAAACAAAGCATTCCCCACTTCTACCGGGTCACATCGCTCACCTTCATGTAAAATCAGGGTCTTTCGCGACAGATTTTTCTTTGACACCACTTTCTCGGCAAGCGCTTCCGGATAAGTCACAACGCACACATTTCCCGTTACATGCCACAAACGGCTCAACGCTTCCGTGCGCAATATGCCATTAGCCGGATCTTTCTGACCGTATTTTACAGCCCTCCGGTATGACGAAGGGAAAAAAAGCACATCCGCTTCTCCGTTAATCTGCGTCAAATCATGATAAAAATAACCTGCATCCTCCAGATCATTCAACACACAGACAACAGGGGAAGTCATTTTCCGCAATATACCCGATAAAAACAAAGGCGCGGCAGAAGCACACAATCCATGCAGAAAAACATTCCTCACTGTTTTTTTCACGACAAAAGCCTCAAAAGCCTTCGCATTCGGATGCCCCGCATAGACAGACTGCAATTCTGATATTTTCATAATATAAAAACGATGTGCAAAAGTAAATAAATAATAATTGCCAAAGAATCTTCGCATGATTAATAATTTTTTATTTCCTTTGTATACTAATCATTTAATTATTCTCTAACTTATTTATCTATAGTATCATGATAAACAGATTTGTCTTAAATGAAGTATCATACTTCGGACCAGGCGCGCGTGAAGTCCTGCCCCAAGAGATCAAACGTTTAGGTCTTCACAAAGCATTTGTATCAACCGATAAGGACCTAATCAGATTCGGAGTTGCCGGCAAGGTACTGAAAGTATTGGAACAGGCCGGCATCCCATACGTCGTATTCAGCGATATCAAGCCCAACCCTACCGTATCCAACGTAAAAGCCGGAGTAAAGGCTTTTGCAAAATCCGGAGCAGATTTCATCTTGGCCGTAGGAGGAGGTTCTTCAATAGATACTTCCAAAGCTATCGGCATCATTACCAACAACCCCGAATTCAGTGATGTAGTCTCATTAGAAGGAGTTGCTCCAACTCAGAAAAAATCAGTTCCCATCATCGCCTTGCCTACAACAGCCGGAACGGCTGCCGAAGTAACAATCAACTATGTAATCACGGATGAGGAAAACGAAAAAAAGATGGTATGCGTTGACCCTAACGACATTCCGGCCATTGCAATTGTAGATGCGGAACTGATGTATACACTGCCAAAGAGCCTTACCGCATCTACCGGTCTGGACGCACTGACTCATGCTATTGAAGGCCTGATTACCAAAGGTGCATGGGAAATGAGCGACATGTTCGAAATCAAAGCCATTGAAATGATTGCACGCTATCTTGAAACAGCAGTATTTGAACCTGCCAACGCCGAGGCACGTAACGGAATGGCGGTAGCCCAATATATTGCCGGTATGGCGTTCTCCAATGCAGGTCTGGGTGTTGTTCACGGAATGGCTCATCCGCTCGGGGCTATTTTCGATATTCCTCACGGTGTAGCCAACGCATTGCTGCTTCCTGCCATCATGGAATTCAACGCGCCGGCCGCTCTTGACAAATATGTTGAAATCGCCAAGGCAATGAAAGTCTACAAAGACGGAATGAGCAGAGAAGAAGCCGCTAAAGCCGCAGTCGATACAGTCAAGGCACTTTCTGTCAAAGTAGGCATACCACAACATCTGTCTGAACTTGGCATTAAAGAATCAGATCTTCCCAGACTCGCCGCATCCGCCATTAAAGACGTATGTACTCCAGGCAATCCTCGTGAAGTGACAGAAGAAATCATTCTTGATCTTTACAAGAAAGTTCTCTGATAACGAACCTGTTTATAACAAAAATCCTGTTCCCCATCATTGCGTTTGAAAAATAGGGGAACAGGATTTTATGCGATTTTCCACACTCTTTCGGGCTTTCATTTACAGAAGCGGGAACAGACAATCTGTCAGAAAACAAAAGCGGAAAGATACCACAAAAGAACGCCGGCAAACTCATAAGGCAATACGTGCCGAAAGGAACGGACTTTAAGCAATCCGGGCAATTCTTTCCTGAAAAGTACAGGCCAGGACAAACGCAAGGCCAAGCGAGAAACCCAATTCATTTTCCCAA
>CAYUIJ010000074.1:0-3656 GCA_964444735.1 uncultured Bacteroides sp.
TCGTGATATTGCGTGACAACATATATACCGAACGTGCCGAGGGTCGTGCCGAGGGTCGCGCTGAGGGCCGTGCCGAAGGCCGTGCCGAGGGTCGTGCCGAGGGTCGTGCCGAGGGTCGCGCTGAGGGCCGTGCCGAGGGTCGTGCCGAGGGTCGCGCTGAGGGCCGTGCCGAGGGTCGTGCAGAGGAAAAAAACGCTATAGCGCGTAATCTGAAGTCGCTTGGTATTGCTGTAGAGGATATAGTCAAGGCAACCGGCCTGACGGAGGAGGAAATACGAGGGCTGTAATTTACAGGTGTCATATATAGCTTTTTATCACCGCGCATCTTCACATTCAGATTGTCGCATGCGGCTTCGTATGCAGGCTTGTCATAACCGGCAAAGAAGTCTGAAAGCGTTGTCGCTTTTTCTTTTTCTGATTCCGGATGGAAATAAGGTACAGCCTCCATTCCGGATAATTTTCCAGTGCCGTATATCCGCCGTCATAGGCGTTTGTTTTAGAGAAATCCCCTTTCGGAGAATCCGGATCGGGTTCGTATATCTGTTCCCGCCATCGGGAGTCCGTCCGTATCTGTATCAAGTCTGCCGGTCTGGCTCTATTAATATTTTGCAGTTTTTTGTTTGGTGATTTTAAAAAAGTATGTACCTTTGCGCATGCAAAAACGGAAAGTAGCGCAGTTGGCAGCGCACTACGTTCGGGACGTAGGGGTCGGGCGTTCGAGTCGCCTCTTTCCGACATCAGGCCTGGCTTCGACAAGCCGGGTGTTTTTTTGTCATACAATACATGTGCGTTACATGATGACATTTTCAAGACTTACTTAAATTAATATCTGATACAATGAAGCGTATAAACGTTCTGTTGTTGTTCCTGACAGGAATGACATGTCTTTTGCAGGCTGCAAAGGTTGACACACTGAAGGTGTATAGTGAAAAAATGAAGCGGGAGATACCCGTACTGATTGTAGTTCCAGACATGGATGAGGGTATGCGGTGTCCGGTGCTTTATCTGTTGCACGGATATGGCGATACTTATACGGAATGGTCGCGCGTCACTGATTTGAATGATTTTGCTGATACTTTTCACATGATGATTGTTTGTCCCGATGGAGAGAAAAGCTGGTATCTGGATTCGCCTGTCGATTCCAATGTGCAGTTTGAGACTTTTATTTCATGGGAGTTGCCGGTGTATATTGACAAGCATTATCCTACTTACGCCATGCGCGAGGGGAGGGCAATTACCGGACTCAGCATGGGAGGACATGGAGCTATGTGGAACGGAATGCGTCATCCCGGTGTGTTTGGGGCAGTAGGGAGTATTAGCGGAGGAGTTGATATCTGCCTCTTTCCTAATTGCTGGGGGATAGAAAAAGTGCTGGGCAATGCTTACGAAAACGAAGAGGTGTGGAAGGCTCACTCGGTATATTATTCCCTCGATTGCCTGTTAGGATCGCGTCAGTCGGTAATAATAGACTGCGGGTACAGCGATTTCTTTTATAAGGTGAACCAGAACGTTCACGAACGTTTGAAAGAACTGAATGTGAAGCACGACTTTTATGTTCGTCCGGGCGGACACAACAATGAATACTGGAGAACATCCATTCAATATCAGGTCTTGTTCTTTGTCAACTATTTTAAGAAGTCCTTGTCTTCTAAAGAATAAGGAATGCCAGAAGGGAAAAGAAAGGTTGTGTCAAAAAAAATGCGGGTACGACTTTTTTAAGCTTTATAGTTCTGCTATGTTTTCTTGTGACTGTTCAGCCAAGACAGCCCATAGAGTTTTCCTCGTTCAAGAATGTGACGTAATTATCCGATTTATGGCTGTGCTTTTGCATGATTCAGATAAGGTTGCCGCCTTTGTGCCTGTAAGTTTCAATCATCGGGGAAAAACGGCTGGCTTGCGGCATGCTGGATATGCCCGCCCAACCGCAATGCGGGCAGGTACGGCTTTCGCATCCGCTGTTACGGCATAGCCCCATGAAAATACCTTTCCTGTCTTCCCCGGCATTGATGGCTCATCCGGCGGTAAATTTATTTTTGGCTTCTCCATATTTAGGTCCGCGAAAGTTTGTTTTTCTGTTGTAGCATCGTTTTTGCACAACATTCATTGTACTGAATCATTTTTCATTGCTCGCGTCATTCTATGTTGGTGTGAATTCGGTGAACCCATGTTATTTTAGATGATTGCAGAATTATTTTGCACATAAAATATTGCATGAAATATGAAAATTCTTGGTTATATTTGTTTCATGAATCTTTGAACTAAACGGTTAATGGAAAAAATCATGAGTAAAAGAATTGTAACTTTTGGTGAAATAATGCTTCGTTTGACTCCTCCTGATAATTTGCGTATTCAGCAAAGTCGTCATTTTTTAGCAAATTATGGAGGGAGTGAAGCTAATGTTGCTATATCGGTTGCGAACTATGGCGGTGATGTGGATTATGTTACCTGTTTGCCAAAAAATGCATTGGGTGAAAACTGCATCGCTGAATTGCGCTCGCATAATGTAGGGACAAAAAATATCCTTTTTGGAGGCAGGCGTTTGGGCACTTATTATATGGAAAAGGCTGTTTCAATGCGAGGATCGCAAGTGATATATGACCGTGACGGCTCTTCTTTTACCGGTTTGCAGCCTGGAATGATAGACTGGCATCGTATATTTCAAAATGCAGGCATTTTTCATTGGTCGGGTATTGACGCCTCACTTACTCCAGGATTGGCGGCAGTGTGTGAAGAAGCTATTCATATAGCGGATGAAATGGGGCTTACTATCTGTTGTGATATCAATTATCGTAAAAATCTGTGGAATTATGGCAGGAATCCCACGGAAGTGATGATCCCATTGATGAAACATTGTGATATTGTTTTTGGAAGCGAAAGTGAGTATGCGACCATAATGGAGATTCCGGAACCCAAGTTTGCGGCTGTTTCTGATAAGGAGGCTGTAGGTAAGGAAGCGTATGCGAGCTTTTGCAAACAGATAGCGGAAAAACTCCCGCATTGCAGATATGTATATATAGCATTAAGAAATGTGATGAGTTCAGAACATCACACACTGGCTGGCGTATTATATTCAGAGAATGAAATTAAAACCACCCGTGTATATGATATAATCAGTATTGTTGACTGCATTGGGGTGGGAGATGCTTTTGTCGGAGGATTACTATATGCCCATACGGTATACGATGATGATAAAAAAAGATTGGAGTTTGCAACGGCGGCATCAGCATTGAAAAATACTATTGTTGGTGACTATAATATGATAAAGGTAACAGAAGTTGAGAATCTGATGGAAAAAGAAGGAACAGGAGAGGTTGACCGTTGATGGTTTCTTGTGAAATGCGGGTACAGAATAAAAGGAGAAAAATCTGTCAGGATAATGATGGAATTTTCTCCTTGTTGTTTTGTAAAAATTTTGTTTTGGTGTCATAAAGATTTTTTTCATAAGCTGATTTTAATGGAAATAATTAAAAAAATGAACGTGTGTTTTATTATAGAATATACAATAAAAACCCTTTTATCTTACAAATAATATTTTTATGACTAAAAAATCTTTGTTTTGTTTGGAAACTGTCAAAAAAGCACTACCTTTGCCAATGCAATACAAAAAGTAATATATGAACTTGAATACTTGCATAAACCTAGTGATTTCACACATT
>CAYUIJ010000074.1:3756-11731 GCA_964444735.1 uncultured Bacteroides sp.
CAAAAAGTAATATATGAACTTGAATACTTGCATAAACCTAGTGATTTCACACATTATTATTTGCGTTATGGTGGTTTCATCAAGAGCGTAGAAAGGTTTGTACGGTATTTTTAAGACATAGGAAAGGAGCCTTTCTCGTATTTGAGGAAGGCTCCTTTCATTTTACTAATGTAAGGTGAAAAAGAATTTGAAATATGAAACATCAGTTACGTAGTGCAATCAGCACACAAGGACGCCGAATGGCAGGCGCCAGGTCCCTATGGACAGCCAATGGAATGAAACGGGAACAAACAGGGAGACCTGTCATTGCCATTGTTAATTCATTTACACAATTTGTACCCGGGCATACACATTTGCATGAAATAGGGCAGACGGTAAGGCAGGAAATTGATAAATTAGGTTGTTTCGCAGCCGAGTTCAATACCATTGCAATAGATGATGGCATAGCTATGGGGCATGACGGTATGCTTTATTCGCTTCCGTCACGTGACATCATTGCCGATAGTGTGGAGTACATGGTTAATGCACATAAAGCGGATGCAATGGTGTGTATCAGTAATTGTGACAAGATTACTCCGGGAATGCTGATGGCCGCTATGCGGCTCAATATACCTGCGGTCTTTGTTTCCGGAGGACCTATGGAAGCCGGAGAGTGGAGAGGAGAGTATCTTGACCTGATTGATGCAATGATCAAATCGGCCGATACATCCGTGACAGATGACGAAGTGACCAAAATAGAAGAGCATGCCTGTCCGGGATGTGGGTGTTGTTCCGGTATGTTTACGGCAAACTCAATGAATTGCCTGAATGAGGTTATCGGACTGGCTTTACCAGGGAACGGGACTGTTTTGGCAACTCATGTCAATCGCAAACAGTTGTTTAAAGATGCTGCGGCACTGATAGTTAAAAACGCATATAAATATTATGGAGAAGGCGATGAGTCTGTATTGCCGCGTAGCATTGCTACCCGTCAGGCTTTCCTGAATGCCATGACACTGGATATTGCTATGGGTGGTTCTACCAATACCGTACTTCACATGCTGGCCGTGGCACATGAGGCAGAGGCCGATTTCAAGATGGACGATATTGATATGCTGTCACGTAAAGTGCCTTGCTTATGTAAAGTCGCTCCCAATACTCGGGAATATCATATTCAGGATGTGAATCGTGCGGGAGGAATTTTGAATATTTTAGGAGAGCTTGCCAAAGGAGGACTGATTGACGAATCTGTAAGGCGGGTCGACGGTATGACTTTGGGAGAAGCTGTTAATAAGTATGATATACGGAAACCGGTAGTTGATGCGGAAGCATATCGCATTTATACAAGTGCTCCCGGAAAAAGATTCAATATAGAATTAGGTTCGCAGCAGGCTGTTTATAAAGAACTCGACACAGACAGATCCAATGGCTGTATACGTGATTTGCAACATGCCTATTCCAAAGATGGAGGGCTGGCAGTACTGAAAGGAAACATTGCACAAGATGGATGTGTAGTGAAAACGGCCGGTGTGGATGAAAGTATCTGGAAGTTCTCCGGACCTGCTAAAGTTTTTGATTCGCAGGAAGCAGCATGTGAAGGCATTCTGGGCGGGAAAGTGGTTAGCGGGGATGTAGTGGTTATCACTCACGAAGGGCCTAAGGGAGGACCTGGTATGCAGGAGATGCTTTATCCTACTTCTTATATTAAATCCCGGCATCTGGGAAAAGAATGCGCTTTGATTACTGACGGGCGTTTTAGTGGAGGAACATCCGGACTGAGTATCGGGCATATCTCGCCTGAGGCCGCTGCAGGTGGCAATATCGGAAAAGTGATTGATGGTGATATTATAGAGATTGACATACCTAACCGTTCTATAAACGTCTGTCTGAGTGATGAAGAACTGGCCGCACGCCCCATGACACCAATGACGCGTGACAGGAAAGTTTCAAAGGCCTTGCGTGCTTATGCCAGCATGGTAAGCTCGGCTGATAAGGGAGGAGTCAGGATGATAGACTGATAAAAAAGTAGAGGAGAAGCAAATATGACTAAAGAAAAAGTAACAGGTGCGGAAGCACTGATGCGCTCTTTGGAACATCAGGGTGTAACTACTCTTTTCGGATACCCTGGAGGTTCCATAATGTCTGTCTTTGACGCATTGTCAGACCATTCGGTACAATTGAACCATATATTAGTGCGTCACGAACAGGCCGCGGCGCATGCAGCCGAAGGCTACGCCAGAATCTCGGGGAAAGTGGGGGTATGTCTGGTTACCAGCGGACCAGGCGCGACAAATACAATTACGGGGGTAGCCGATGCAATGATAGACAGTACGCCGATAGTAGTCATTGCCGGACAGGTTGGAACGTCTTTTTTGGGTAAAGATGCCTTTCAGGAAGTTGATTTGGTTGGTATTACCCAGCCAATATCAAAATGGAGTTATCAGATACGTCATGCCGAAGATGTGCCGATGGCTGTCGCCAAGGCATTTTATATAGCCCAGAGCGGACGTCCGGGACCGGTTGTCCTTGATTTTGCCAAGAATGCGCAGGTTGAAACATTTGAATATGAACCGGTTGATGTTGATTTTATCCGCAGTTATGTTCCGGTGCCAGACACAACCATCTCTTCTTTGGAACAGGCGGCAAAACTGATCAATGCCGCACAACGCCCGTTTGCATTGGTTGGTCAGGGAGCATCTATCGGGAATGCCCAGAACGAATTGCTGGCCTTTCTTGAAAAAGCGGATATTCCCTGTGGCACAACATTGCTGGGATTGTCAGATATTCCGACTTCACATCGTCTGAACAAAGGTATGTTGGGTATGCATGGCAATTTAGGGCCTAATGTCAAGACCAATGAATGCGATGTGCTGATTGCTATCGGTATGCGCTTTGACGATCGTGTAACCGGGAATCTGGCTACTTATGCCCGCCAGTCTAAGATTATTCATCTGGATATTGACCCGGCTGAGATAAACAAGAATGTAAAAGCCGATGTGGCCGTTATGGGAGATTGCAAGCAGACTTTGCCACAATTGACCAATATGATAACATTTGCACATCATGAAGAATGGATTGCGAGTTTCAGTGAATACGAGCAGTTGGAATATGAGCGCGTAATCAAAAATGAAGTTTATCCTTCTGACGGGCCTTTGAAAATGGGGGAAGTGGCTCGTGCTGTAAGTGAGGCGGCAGGAGACAAAGCGGTCCTTGTAACCGATGTCGGTCAGAACCAGATGCTGTCAGCCCGCTATTTCAGGTATAGCCGGACCCGCAGCATTATTACATCGGGAGGATTGGGTACAATGGGATTTGGATTGCCGGCAGCCATTGGAGCCGCTTTTGGTGATTCGGAGCGGATAATTTGCGCGTTTATGGGAGACGGCGGCTTGCAGATGAGTATTCAGGAACTCGGCACTATCATGGAGCAGAAAACCCCTGTCAAGATTATTCTGTTGAATAATAATTATCTGGGAAATGTGCGTCAGTGGCAAGCCATGTTCTTTGATCACCGTTATTCGTTTACTCCTATGACGAATCCTGATTATATGAAAATAGCAGAAGCATATGGAATTCCTTCTCAATTGGTTACGAGACGTGAAGATTTGTCACATGGCATCGAACGCATGTTGTATACAGAAGGACCGTTCTTGCTCGAAGTGGCAGTGATAGAAGAAGGGAATGTCTTGCCAATGACTCCTCCCGGATGTACGGTTAATGAGATGTTGCTTGAATGTTAAGAAAGGTATGATGATGGAAAAGAAATTATATACTTTGATTGTATATTCGGAAAATATTGCCGGTATACTAAATCAGATTACGGCTGTCTTTACTCGCCGTCAAATCAATATCGAGAGCTTGAATGTATCGGCATCGTCCATTGAAGGAGTACATAAATACACTATTACCACTTGGATTGAAGAAGAAACGGTAGTAAAAGTGATAAGGCAGATAGAAAAGAAAATAGAGGTGCTTCAGGCTCATTATTTCACCGATGACGAAATTTTTTATCATGAAATTGCTTTATATAAACTCGCTACTCCCGAATTGGAAAACAAATCGTATATTTCGAAAGTGATTCGTCGTTACGGGGCAAGTATTGTTGAGGTTAACCCGGTATATTCCATTGTGAAGAAAGTGGGTATGAGCGATGAAATATCTTCCTTGTATGACGGACTTCAGGCATTGGGCTGCGTGTTGCAGTTTGTCCGTTCAGGTCGTGTGGCTATAACGAAGAGTTGTGTAGAACGGGTAAGCGAGTATCTTGCAGATCGTGAGATGAGACATTTACAAAATAATATATAAAGATATGAATGCTAATAATAAGGTCGGGACTTTCTATTTTGTTGCAGAGCCGTTTCATGTGGATTTTACAGGTCGTTTGACAATGAGCGCATTGGGCAATCATTTGCTGAATTGTGCAGGCTTTCATGCGGCCGATCGGGGCTTTGGCATGGCAGCCCTGAATGACTATCATTATACGTGGGTACTTTCCCGTTTGGCTATTGAGCTGGATCATATGCCGCATCAGTATGAGAAGTTCACAATTCAGACATGGATTGAGAATGTATACCGTTTGTTTACTGACCGTAATTTTGCTATTCTTGACGGGCAGGGCAAACCATTGGGATATGCGCGTTCCATATGGGCCATGATAAGTATGGGAACCAGAAAGCCGGCCGATCTCTTGTCTCTTCATGGAGGTAACATTATTGATTATGTTTGTCAGGACAAAGACTGTCCTATAGATCGACCGGGGAAAATAATAAAGGTCTCGGAAGATCATCCGGCAGGCGAATATCGTGCGCGGTACAGTGACATTGATATCAACGGGCATGTGAACAGTATCAAATATATAGAGCATATTCTTGATTCGTTCTCGATGGAAATGTTTAAGACCAAACAGATAAAAAGGTTTGAAATGGCATATTCGGCAGAAAGCTATTATGGAGACACTCTGTTATTTTATCGTGATGAGGTAAAGGCAGATGAATATGATATTGAGGTTAAAAAAAATACCGGTGACGTTGTATGCCGCAGTAAAGTGATTTTTATATAGTAACTAATTAATTAAACAAGGGTGGCCTTTAGACTGGCCACGCAAAAAAATTAAAGAAAATGGCACAAATGAATTTTGGTGGAGTTACTGAAAATATAGTAACTCGTGAAGAATTTCCGTTGGAGAAAGCGCATGAGGTTCTGAAGAATGAAACGATTGCAGTAATTGGCTATGGGGTCCAGGGTCCCGGACAGTCTTTGAACTTACGCGATAACGGTTTTAATGTAATTGTAGGCCAAAGACAGGGAAAGACTTATGAGAAAGCTGTTGCCGATGGTTGGGTACCTGGTGAGACTTTGTTCAGTATTGAAGAGGCATGTGAAAAGGCTACAATTATCATGTGTCTGCTTTCAGATGCAGCCGTTATTTCTGTATGGCCTGCCATTAAGCCTCGTCTTGCAGCAGAAAAGGCATTGTACTTCTCTCATGGATTCGCTATTACATGGAATGACCGGACCGGAGTGGTTCCTCCTGCAGATGTAGATGTGATTATGATAGCTCCTAAAGGTTCAGGTACCTCTTTGCGTAAGATGTTTCTTGAAGGAAGAGGATTGAATTCTTCTTATGCTGTTTATCAAGATGCAACAGGCAAGGCATTTGACCGTACAATTGCATTGGGCATTGGAATCGGTTCAGGATATTTGTTTGAGACTACATTCAGGCGTGAGGCTATTTCCGACCTGACCGGTGAGCGTGGTACCTTGATGGGTGCTATTCAGGGATTGCTGTTGGCACAGTATGAAACATTGCGTGAGCACGGACATACGCCGTCAGAAGCTTTCAATGAAACCGTTGAAGAGCTTACCCAATCATTGATGCCTTTGTTTGCCGCAAAAGGTATGGACTGGATGTATGCAAACTGTTCGACTACCGCACAGAGAGGTGCTCTTGACTGGATGACTCCTTTCCACGATGCCGCCAAACCTGTGTTTGAGAAACTTTATAAATCGGTTGCCGATGGCATTGAGGCTCAGCGTTCGATTGATTCCAATTCACAGCCCGATTATCGTGATAAGTTGAATGAAGAGCTTCGTCAGTTGCGTGAGAGTGAAATGTGGCAGACTGGTGCCGTAGTCCGTAAACTTCGTCCTGAAAATAACTGATCATATTTGATTCTTTGTTTTGCAAATGTCGTTTGTGCCTCAGAACTGGGGATGCAGACGGCATTTTCTTTGTTACGGCATTTATAACTCACCGCTTTTTTGCTACATTTGCAGCAATGTAACTAAAAACATATATAGGAATGAAGAAATGGTTGGTTGCCACATTGTTGTTTGCCTGTGGCTTTTGTGATTTGAGTGTGAAGGCACATGAGTTGCCCAGACGATCGGAATATGTAATTGTCACTTCTTACAGGGTATCAAACGATATCGAATGGATGGATGTAATTGAGGCTTTGAAGAAGAAGCATAAAGGAGCAGAAGTATGTTATTACAAAGAATCTCCGCGCGAGGTTCTGCCCAATCTTCGCGGGTATTATCCGCGTTATGTGGCATTCATAGAAAAGCCCGAACAGATAGGACGTGATTTTATTGTTGATTTGAACCGTATGAGCCGTGAGATTGATGATGATATCTATGCCGACTATCTCTGGGGAGTAATTACTGGATATGATGCCAAGGCGGCTCTTCGCCTGGTTAACGGAACAACGGAATCCAAAGTATTGAAAAGCGCGCTCAGCACAGTGGGCTCATTTGGCGATGGATTGTGGTTTGAACGCTTCGCTTATATTTCCGACTCACGTCCGGGCATTTGCGGAGAACGTGAGAAAGGTGAGGCCAATATTAAGGAGGAGATGGTTACCGACAGCATAGACAACAGAATGTTTCGTGATATGGTGGACAAGGCAGAGAAAGGAAACAGGAAGCTTGACTTACCGGGAGATTTCTCGGTTAAAAAGCCTAATCTGCTGAAGCGTTTCTGTGATTTCTATGCGGAATATGATCCTGATTTGATTGTAACGGCTGCCCATGCGACCGAGAGGAATCTTGAAATGCCCTATTCTGCCGGAAACATCATGTGCAAGGGCGGAAAGCTTTATGCCGATTTTCCCGATGGGCCGAAAGACCTTGTAGAGTCTGGCAAGACCAGAGTATATCTTCCTATTGGAAATTGTCTAATGGGCAATGTGAACAAAACAAACAACAGCATGGCCATTGCCTTTATGAACAGTGCCAATGTGGGAATGCTTATCGGTTATGTGGTTGAAACATGGTATGGCCGTAACGGTTGGGGAGGATTGTGTTATTTTATGAACAATCCCGGCCGCTATACCATTCCCGAAGCCTTTTATTTGAATCAGCAGGACATGTTGTTTCAGCTTCGCGAGATGGCTCCCGATTTTCTGAGAAAACCTTATCCGTACAAAAAAGAAAATAAGTATCATCTGGAGCAGGAATACAGTGAGGTTGCCAAAGCTTATGGCAAAGGAAAAGTGCCTGTTGACGTTTTCGGTTTTTACCATGACCGTGATGCGTTAGCATTGTATGGAGACCCTGCATGGGATGTGCGTCTAATGAAACAGGAGAATCCGAATGACTATGAGGTGAAGTGCAAAGTAAGAAATGAAGAGTGCGTAATCACCGTAAAGACGGGTCCGGACTATAGCGGGAAGCGTCTTGAAGGATCCGATTTCCGTTCACAGCATGTAGGCGATCTTCCTTTCAGCTATTTCTTTCCGAAACGTCTGCGTAATCCGCGCCTGGCAGAGGGACAAAATTGGAAAACAGCCCTTGACGAGAACTTCTTGTTGGTATACAAACCTGATTTTGAGCCCAATAAGGAATATACCATTATATTGAGAACAGATCCGATCAGATAATAGTCAATCAATAAAAGCACGTGCGCTATTTTTAAGAGTGCGCATGCTTTTATTGTCATATTCATCTCTTGAAAATGACATTTCAGCGAGATGTTGCCCGGAAACGGCATTCCGCG
>CAYUIJ010000075.1:0-11702 GCA_964444735.1 uncultured Bacteroides sp.
CAGGCCCTGACTCCACTCAGTCAAGGGCCTGCCCGGTCTCCCGTTCCTTTTGTATGCCAGAAAAGTATGTTCATATCGTCATTTTAAAGTCTTTGGCATGTCCGGCTTGTGCCATTCTTTTTGAGACAGGACAATTGGTTTTCCTCATTCCGTTTCAGGCATCATTACAACGCCAATATTTTTCCTTCCGTCCATTTTCACAATCAAGGGCTTTTCAAAATGTACATGACGAAGATACTGGGTTTCATGAGCGGCCGGCAGCGAATTCAGATATTCCTGTTTGTATACGCCGTCTTTTCTATAGGCATTGACCGTGAAGTAGCCAACGCCAAACGAAGTCAGGTTTTGAAAGAAATGAGTTCCTTGACTGGGGTCTACCCGATAATTGGTTAATCCTGCCTCGACAATAATTCCCGCTGCAGAGATGTGTGCCCATTTTACGGGTATTCCGAGCCATGGATCGCTGCTTCCCCATCTGCCCGGTCCGATTAGTATGTAGTTTTTGTTTTCCTTCAGAAACCCGTTGTTCAGTTCCTCTATTTCGTGTGCTATAAGCTGATTGTTTGACGCCTGATAATTGTCGGTTTTAACATAGACGATATCTTGTATCCTGTCCATAACTCCGTGCCCTAAGGAATTGTCTGAGCGGATGATAGTGTCTTCATCGGGAATCCGGGCTAAGTCTTCTTCTAAAAATTTCTTGCAGCCGGCAATAGGGCGAATCTGCAACAGATAGAAAGTGCCTGTTCTGTCTTCATTCAATTTAACCGCAAATTCAATTTCTACCGGCCGGCGCATTCCCTCTTGTCCGTAATGCTGCGCCAGACGCAGAATATTGGCAAGAGGGAAAACATCGTGCTGCAGGATATTGGCAAATGTAATGACTTTCCGGCCTCCCGGATAAATCCCGTCACGTATTACCATATCATACGGGTCGTAAGTGGAGGCTATATAATTAAGCGATCCGTCTTTTTCGGCTTCCTTTACATGTAGTTTTAAGATATTGAATCCGTCATCGACAGAAAAGTTTTCTCCGGCATTTGTCATATCGAGCGCATAAAATTGTGTCTGGGTCTCCTGTAAGGCCATTTTCACCTCGCTGGTCTGTAAAACCTTGCAAGGATGATATGGACACACACGCAAGGTCAGTCCTCCGTCAACAATATATTTGCCCAGTCCTATGGCAAGGTTTACAACACCTTCCTCCGCTTTTTCCTCTCCTATCGGATAGTAATTTAATGAACGTGCCACACCGGATATCGTAGGATAGAAGCGGTTTCCATATTGCGTGCCTGCAACCTCCTGCAAGATAACAGCCATTTTTTCTTGGTCAATGACGTTTTGCGTAGCCTGCATATAAGCCTTACTGTCTTTATAGTAAACGGATGCGTATACACCTTTAATGGCATCACCCAGCATGCGTAGCATTTCGTATTTGTCACTTACATACGGAATCATGTAGGTAGAATAAATTCCGGCGAAAGGCTGGTAGTGTGAATCTTCCAATAAGCTGGATGATCGTATGGCAACAGGCGCCCTGACGGTCTCGATAAAGGCGAAGAAGTCCTCAACCAGCCTGTCTGGTAATTTGGCATGCAGGAAATGCCGTAAGATAACGTCATCAGGCACATCGCTCAAGGCTACTTGATACAGGTCATTCGTATCCATGAACTCATCAAAGATATCCGTGCATAATACAACAGTTTTTGGAATGGTTACCGTGGCGTTTTCGAATGATTCGAATTCGCTGTGGCGTTTAATCAGATTATCTATAAAAGCCAGGCCTCGTCCCTTTCCTCCCAAAGATCCCTCACCAATACGCGCGAAATTGGAATAGCGGTCGAAACGGTCACGCAGGAATTCCGCGACAACTCCCCGGTTTTTCATCTTACGGTATTTGACAATGGCATCGAATATGATTTGTCTGTGCGCGTCCAAATCCTGGTAAGACTCCCATGTGACGCTTTTTAAGAATCCGGCGACAGGGAACATGGCTCTGGAGTACAGCCAGCGCGATACGTGATTCCGTCTTATGTGATATAAAAGAGATTCCTTAGGAACAGAGAAGATAATATCCTGGAGCTCTTTCAGATTACGTACCCGCGCAATTTCCTTCATTGTCTCCGGATCTCTGAATACAAAATCACCAAAACCGAAATCCGCAGAGACGGCTTCACGTAAATCAATGTTCATTTTTTTTGAGTTCTTGTCTATGAAGCTGGCTCCGCAGCGTTGCGCGAATTCCCGGTTGGATGTTTCGGATGATTCCATGATTAACGGCAAATACGGATCCCGTGAACGTATTTCCGTAAGAAGTCTGATTCCTGCTTGTGGGTCTTCCTCTCCGTTTCGTGGAAAAGACGCATCAGAAATCACCCCAAGGATATTGTTGTCATAGGTATCATACAGTTCCATGGCTTCTTCATACGTGCGTGCCAGTGCTATTTTGGGACGTCCGCGCAAACGTAAGGTGCTTTGATGGGCATTTAAGGCTTCGGTGGCAAACTCTTTGCTTTGCTTTAAGACAAAACGGTAAATATCGGGTAAGACAGAAGAGTAAAAGCGTATGGAGTCTTCAACCAGCAGAATCATTTGTACGCCAACTTCCTTCACGTCATGTTCCAGATTCATTTTGTCTTCTATCAGCTTGATGATAGACAATAACAGGTCTGTATTGCCTAACCAGCAAAATACATATTCAAATATACTCAGGTCTTCATGTTCCATTCGCGCCGTTATGCCGTGTGAGAATGGGGTTAAGACAACAAGCGGTATATTGTCATACCTGTCTTTTATGCGATGGGCTATATCAAAAGCATCGCTGTTATCGGTTCCCGGCATGCAGATTACCAGCTCAAAAGTCATTTTTTCCAGTTTCTGCCAGGCCTCTTCCATTGTAGATACTTGAGTAAAGCGGGGAGGATAGCGGAGGCTCAGATTCATGTATTCGTTGAATATCTTTTCATCTATACGTCCGTCATCTTCGAGCATGAAAGCGTCATACGGGTTGGCAACCAACAATACATTGAAAATCCTTTTTGTCATTAGATCAACAAAGGAAGTATCCTTAAAGTATAATTGGTTTAGTTTTTGTTTTAGTTCATTTATCATACCTTAAATGAAAGTCAGTTGGTTTGAAGCATTTTATAAAGCTTGTCAAGCTTGGGAGCCATAATGATTTCCGTGCGCCTGTTCCGCGCCCGTCCTTCAGCACTGTCATTATCGGCCAGAGGCATATATTCTCCGCGTCCGCATGGCTGTATCTGCAGAGGACTTACGTGATATTCTTCTGTAAGTATACGTACAACGGAAGTCGCCCTGATTACACTCAAATCCCAGTTGTCCTTAAATAGAACAGTATGTATAGGCTTGCTGTCTGTATGTCCTTCTATATAGACATCAATGTTGGTTTGTACATTTAATACTTCTGCAAGTCTGGCTAAAGCTTCTTTCCCCCGTTTGTCGACTTTTGCACTGCCCGATTCAAACAATAGCTTGTCAGACATGGCAACATAGACCTTTCCGTTCTCTTCCCTTACGGTAAGCTCGTCACTATTGAATCCGAGAAGGGCGTTTTTTACGTTGTCAAGTAAAGTCCTTACTTTTTCCTGTTGCATGTCAATCATCCGTTGCAATTCATTTATTGTATTTTCCCTTTCGGAGAGCTGCCGCATTTTTTTGTTCAGCATATTCTCAAGCTTTTCTTGTGAGTTTACGTTGCCGGCCAGCATTTGCTGATAAGTCCGTATGCTGTTTCCTAAACGTGCCGTATCATTTCGCAGCATGGCCAGTTCGTCAGACAAGCGATCGCTGGTGCTTCGGGCCAGATTCAGCTCGCTGTTCAATTGCTCGGCACGGGCAATGGCGGCCAATCTTCCATTTTCCGCCTCTGCGTATTTTTTTTGAGTTACGCATGAAGAAGTACATAACAGGACAGCCGGAACGGCAAATAAAACATTTAGTCTCATAAGGCTATAATTATTTTTAGAAATATGCGAAGATACTAAAGTTTTCTTTTTATAAAAAGGTCTTGACAGGTTATTGTAAATGCCGGTGTCATTTTCTGCCGCATGAGACAAGCGCCTGTTATTTCTTTAGGCTTTTGATAATGGGAATAATGACTAATGCCGCAGAGATGAGTAATGACAGGATAAGCGGCCCGTCTGTTTTTATATTAGAAGTCAGGACAATAAAGCAAAGCGCAGCCCATAGCAAAAGCAAACAAACGGACTGTGTACGTGATAACGGCCTTTTCATTTTATGTGTTTTGATTTATGTTCAGAACAATTCGCGAAGAATCCGGCGGTTACCGCCTCTTTAAGATTGAAATAAATTTTTAATTTGTGCGCCTGATAGGACTCGAACCTACATGTCGCGAGACACCAGATTCTAAGTCTGGCGCGGCTACCAATTACGCCACAGGCGCTTGCGAAACCTCCGTTTCATTTTGTTTGCGCTGCAAAAATATATAAACTTTTTGTTACTCCAAATCTTTTTGGCCTAAAAGCTGTCTGGCGTATTCAATAATTGTATCTTTTCCCTGTTTCATGTCTTCTTCGGTCATATTTACATGTATGTCAGGATCTATGCCGAATTCCAGATGATTCATTTGAGGATCTAGCATCGGACTGGCTGAGAAACGAATGGACCATCCGTTGGGGAGTTCTGAAGAAAAGGGGAGTCCGGAGCCGCCTCCGGTCTTGTCTCCGATAATGGTAACGAGAGGCAGCTGACGCATAGTGTTCACGAAATCGTTAGTGGCACTGTATGCGCTTCTGTTTGTCAATACGGCTACTGGCTTTTGCCATCTTACATTATCGGACGGATCCAGATAGATAGGATAGGGGTCTGAGAAATCACTGTGGCCAGGTCCTGTTTTGTGAAGAATATATCCGGTCAATGTCTTTTCATTGGTAAAACGCGCGGCTAATTTGCTCGCGTTGGTAAGCTGGCCGCCGAAATTGTTTCTTACGTCAATAATCAGTCCCTTGCAAATGGCTAATTCTGTTAGCATGTCACTCAGGTTCCCATCACCAATGGCATCCGAAAAACTTTCATAATATATGTATCCGATATTGTCGTCAAAGACTTTATATTTAATTCCCGAAGCAATGTGGTAATCTTTTCCCAAATAAATACGTTGAATGCTGTCGCTGAAGTTCTTTGGATAATCTTCATGCCAGGACCAGTAACGTGCAACGTCAAAACTGCTATAAAGATTAACGTGGCCGTCTTTCAATTCTTCCAGCATGTTCCCTAATACATGGAACAAATCTTTCTCTGTCATGGCAGATGCAATGTCCTTTCTATAGCGTTCATGTACCTCATCCCAGTCGAGCCCGTATTCTTGTGCCTTGTAGTCAAGGAAACAGTATCGCTCGTCTATGATGGTCCACAAAGCTTCAAAATTTCCAAACGGGTCATCATTATATTCTTCAGAATCAATGCACGATGAAAACAGAAGACTGACATTGGCAAGTATGTAAAGGATTTGTTTTTTCATGTGATTATATTATAGAATCTTAAAATGGTATCTTTTTTTGTATTTTGTCTTTGTTCTTAATAAGATAGAAGTTTTTTACGAATCCTATCATAAAGATATTGGAATAGGTATGGCATCGTATGTTATTGACTTTTGACTGTTGGAAATCTCCTGCATATCCTATACGCAAGGTGGTCCGGCTGACAGGGATGTCCAGAGTGAGAAACTGTCTTAATGACGGCTGGTTGTGTATTGAGGTGAAATTTATGATGCCGTGGTGGTTGCCTAATGTGAAAATTTCATAATATGACTGTTGGTATTCGGGTGAGAACATCACTCCAATAAATGGTGTGTTTACTTGATAACGCAGTCTGAAAGGCATGTTTTTTATTTTAAAATTTAATATGGCCATTACAGAAGCTGACAGATTGACATAAGCTTTAGCCTGGGCCGGATTGTTGGAGTTACGAGTGTTGTAGATAAATCCGCCGTTAATCTCTCCCAAGCCTCCGGCCAGAATGCGCAGATGCTCATTAAGTCTAAAATGGTAATGCAGGCCATAGCTCCAGTTTACAAGCCCGGAAATTTCGTTCCCCGTCGCTGATTGGTTTTCTGTATAGGCTATGTTGGCCTGTAAAATACTTTGGGCTGAGACTTTTCCGTTGAAAAGTTTGGTCATTCGCATACGTTCGTGCAAGATACGTCCCTCTATTCCGGTATATTCCATAGGTGACAAGTAGGTGTCAAGTATATTGGTATAGCCAATGCCGTATAAGGTTGAGCGCATGACAAATTGATTTTCCGCCAAAGTATCGGTTTTTTCTGTATGGATACAGACAGAATCTTTTTCTTGTGCGGAAAATGCGATACAATATATCATTCCCATTATGGCGATCAAGTGTCTTTTCATCTCAGAACAATTTCATTTGACCGGTTGTCTCATCTGTCATACCGCTTTCACTTTTGTGCGCGTCAGGGCTTTCGCTAACCGGTTCAGAATTTTCCTCTGTGTTGTCTTCGGTGCTGGCTTCCAGATAACGGACAGGTTCTATCTCTTTAAACTGGCTTACCGTATATGTGGTAAGTCTTTTGCCTTTGGCTTTAAAGCTTTTTACTCCTACAAAGTCTGCGGCCTCTATATCTAACGGTTCTCTGAAACTGTCATTGCCTCCGAATACGAGCTGCAAACGGGCATAATGTTCATCTGTCAGTAAAATGAGTTTGTTCTGTCTGTTCTCACCCAGGTAGTTTCGTTTTCGGCCGGAGCTTTCAAATGCGAAACGTTTCAGATATGGGTAACCTTGCTGGTCATAATCATAAAGGGCAGCAGTCCAGATCTTGTTCGGATCGAATTTTTCAATGATGTGTATGTTCTTATCGTAATGATTGTTAATATCGGAATCGGTCGTATAGAAATCACCGTTGGTCAATATTACCAGAATTTGATCGCCTGTTTGAAATTCTCCCAGATATTCACCGCGGTTGTCATAATTAAGACGAAGCACATCGTGGTCAAACCATACCTGCCTTCCTCCTAACGTTGATCCTCCATGTTGTTTAAGAGAAATTTTATGTATCTCGGATTTTGTCAGTATATAGCCTTTTGACTGCCTTCCTTTAATGCTGATCTCGCTGAAATCTTTCTCAAAAAAAATCTTTTTTGTGTGCAGATTGGGCTTTAAGGTTACTTTTATGATTTCGGCTTCACCGTTAGGGTTGGGTGTAAAGTAAATGACCTTTGAGTCAGGAGTGCCTGAAGTCAAGTCATATTCACGGTCGCGGGTAATGCCGGCAACAAAGAAACGCTTGATATAGTAGCATCCGCCGGTGCCATCACGATAAACCGCATTATATACCGTTCGTTTGTCATTTTTCTTGAAAATGTCAATATGAATGATGTTTTTGTCAACAAACATCTTTTCACAGACACGTACAATCTTGTATTTGCCGTTTCGGTAGAATATGATGACATCGTCAATATCTGAGCAGTTTGCTATGAATTCGTCCTTTTTAAGACTGGTTCCTATAAATCCTTCTTCACGATTGATATATAGTTTTTCGTTTGCCTCTACAACTTTTGTTGCCTCTATGGTGTCAAAGTTTCGTATTTCGGTAAGGCGGGAATGATCTTTTCCATACTTTTCCTTAAGTGTACGAAACCAGTTAGCGGTGACTTCGACCATATTTTCAAGTTTTCTGTCAATCTCCGCTATCTCTTCCTTCATGCGTGCGATGGCTTCGTTTGCTTTGTCTGTATTGAATTTCAGGATACGTGCCATCTTGATTTCCATAAGTTTCAGGATATCATCTTTTGTCACTTCACGCATAAATTGAGAATAGAACGGGGCCAGACGATAATCGGTATGTTCGCATGCGGCATCCATATTTTTTGCCTGTTCGAATTCTTTGTCCTTGTAAATACGCTCTTCTATGAATATCTTTTCGAGAGATGCAAAGTGCAGAGTGTCTGATAATTCTCCTTTTCTTATTTCAAGTTCCTTGCGTAATAAAGAAAGAGTGTTGTCTGCCGATTTTTTCAGCACCTCGCTTACGGTGAGGAAATGGGGCTTTTTGTTGTCTATGACGCAGCAGTTTGGAGAAATGTTGACTTCACAGTCAGTACATGCATAAAGGGCGTCTAAAGTCTTGTCTGACGAGACTCCGGGAGCGAGATGAACCAATATCTCAGCATGGGCGGCAGTATTGTCTTCTATTTTGCGTATTCTGATTTTT
The DNA here is from genome assembly GCA_964444735.1 of uncultured Bacteroides sp. Taxonomy (GTDB): domain Bacteria; phylum Bacteroidota; class Bacteroidia; order Bacteroidales; family Bacteroidaceae; genus Phocaeicola_A. The sequence continues at coordinate 8,216 of CAYUIJ010000075.1, forward strand.
CCCTTGTCTACGGCTTTTAGAATCGAGTCAATGAGGGTAGAGGTGGTCTTGCCATAAGGTATTTCTGTAATGACAAGAGTCTTATTGTCGAGTTTGCTTATTTTGGCACGCACTTTTACGCTTCCTCCACGTTCTCCGTCGTTATATTTGGAAACATCGACAGATCCTCCGGTCTGAAAATCAGGATAGAGCCTGAAAGGCTCGTTGTGGAGACAAGATATTGCGGCGTCACACAATTCATTGAAATTATGCGGCAGAATCTTGGATGACAGTCCTACGGCAATGCCTTCCGCACCCTGGGCCAATAGCAGGGGAAATTTTACGGGCAGGGTTATAGGCTCCTTGTTACGTCCGTCATATGAAAGTTTCCATTCGGTGGTTTTGGGATTGAATACGACATCCGTGGCGAATTTGGAAAGCCTCGCTTCAATATAGCGGGGTGCGGCTGCATCATCTCCGGTCAGAATGTTCCCCCAATTACCCTGATGATCTATAAGCAGTTCTTTTTGTCCAAGTTGAACCAGTGCGTCACCAATGGATGCATCTCCGTGCGGATGGAACTGCATGGTGTGTCCTACGATGTTGGCTACTTTATTGTATCGTCCGTCATCAAGACGTTTCATGGAATGGAGAATACGTCTTTGTACGGGTTTTAAGCCATCGTTTATATGCGGTACGGCACGTTCCAGTATTACGTATGATGCGTAATCCAAAAACCAGTTTTGGTACATCCCGCTCAACTGGTGTTTTATATGCTCGTCTCTTGTATCGGTTGGTATATAGTCAGAATGTCCTTCCGGCAGTTCATTTATATCATCGCTCATGTGTTGTTCCGTGATTTATGCATTTAGGCAAAAATACAAAAATAAAGACGATCAGACTTATAAATCGCTTCTCTTTTTCATGGATGAAATTTTAAATGCCGCTGGTATTATATCGGAACATATAAGAAAATATATGATTTTCCTCGTGCTTCTATATTCGTGTTAATCTTTTTCTTTGTGAAATAACAATAATCAGTGATGGGATTGTAGGAAAGATGGCAAAAAATCATTTATTTTGCAGCTTAATTAATAGATGTTTTTGAAACACGAAAATTCAGGAAATTATAACGATGACACAGCAAGAAGATGTTTTTAAGAAAATCGTATCCCATTGCAAGGAATACGGTTTCGTTTTTCCTTCAAGTGATATCTATGACGGACTTGGCGCGGTATATGATTACGGTCAGATGGGTGTGGATCTGAAAAATAATATAAAGCAGTACTGGTGGCAAAGTATGGTGCTTTTGCATGAAAATATTGTCGGATTGGATTCTGCTGTCTTTATGCATCCGGCTGTTTGGAAAGCTTCCGGACATGTTGACGCTTTTAATGACCCTCTGATTGACAATCGTGACTCTAAAAAGCGTTATCGTGCCGATATTTTGATTGAAGATCAGATAGCCAGATACGATGAGAGAATTAATAAGGAGGCAGCTAAGGCCGCGAAGCGTTTTGGAGATGCGTTTAATGAGGCGCGGTTCCGTAGTACGAACGCGCGTGTATTGGAATATCAGGCCAAGCGCGATGCTTTGCACGATCGTTATGTAAATGCCATGAATGCGAATGATCTGAATGAGTTGCGCCGGATTATTCTGGATGAGGAGATAGTATGTCCGATATCAGGTACAAAGAATTGGACCGAAGTGCGTCAGTTTAATCTGATGTTTGCTACAGAAATGGGATCTACTGCGGATGGAGCCATGAAGGTATATCTCCGCCCCGAAACTGCACAAGGCATTTTTGTGAACTTCCTGAATGTACAGAAAACAGGGCGTATGAAAGTTCCGTTTGGTATAGCTCAGATAGGAAAAGCTTTCCGTAATGAAATTGTAGCCCGCCAATTCATATTCCGTATGCGTGAGTTTGAACAGATGGAAATGCAGTTCTTTGTTCGTCCGGGCTCAGAGCTTGAATGGTTTAAGACTTGGAGAGAGACTCGTCTGAAGTGGCATAAGGCTTTAGGTTTTGGTGATGACCATTATCGTTTCCATGATCATGAGAAGTTGGCGCATTATGCAAATGCGGCAACCGATATTGAATTTTTGATGCCTTTTGGATTTAAGGAAGTCGAAGGCATTCATTCACGTACAGATTTCGATCTGAGCCGGCATGGAAAGTTTAGCGGCAAGAGTATTAAATATTTTGATCCGGAATTGAACGAATCGTATATTCCGTATGTGATTGAGACTTCTATTGGTGTTGACCGTATGTTCTTGAGTGTCATGTGTGCTGCATACCAGGAAGAGAGGCTTGAAAACGGAGAAAGCCGTGTTGTCCTGAAATTGCCTGCGGCGTTGGCTCCGGTAAAACTGGCTATACTCCCGTTGGTAAGGAAAGACGGACTTCCGGAAAAAGCGCGTGAGATTATGAATGGACTCCGTTTCTATTTCAATTGCCAGTATGATGAGAAAGATTCTATAGGGAAACGTTATCGTAGACAAGACGCCATTGGTACTCCGTATTGTATCACGGTAGACCATCAGTCGTTGGAAGATAATTGTGTGACATTGCGTAACCGCGACACTATGAGACAAGATCGTGTTGCTATTGCCGGTTTGAATGAAATAATTGCAGATAAAGTGGGTATGACTGCTCTGTTGAAGACTCTGATTTAATTAGGCTATTGTATGAAAAAAGGCTTTTGTTTACTGTGGGGATTAATGGCTGGCTTGTTTGCTTTCGTTTCTTGTGATGAAACCGAGAAGACAGATCCATATGCTAATTGGAAAGTGCGTAACGGGCGTTTTCTTGATTCGATAGCAGAGATTGCGTCTGCGAATGAAAACGGGAACTGGATGATTTTTCGCTCTTTTTCTCAAATAGAATCGTCTGTGCCTGGTGATGGCTTAATACCTACGCAAGGTGAGGTAAGTGATTATATTTATGTTGAGGTTTTACAGAAAGCCGGAGGAGACGAGAAGAACTGTCGTCGGGTATTATATACTGATACTGTTGATGTGCATTATCGCGGGAAACTGATAAACGGTGTTTCTTTTGATGAGTCATATTCACAGTCTGAACTTGATTATGAATTGTTACAGTCTGCAAGTATGGCTGTCTCTAATCTTATAAACGGTTTTACCACTGCATTGTTGAATATGCGGGAAGGCGATCATTCTTTGCCGCAATGGCAGTATAAAGGAGACAGATGGAAAGTTTATATTCCTTATCAGTTGGGATATGGAACGTCTGGATATGGCGAGTCCATTCCTGGATATTCTGTGTTGATATTTGATATAGCTTTGGTTCGTACATGGGGGATTGGCGAAACTGTTCCTGATTGGAATTAGCCGGAATAGATCAGAATGTAAAAACGATCGAAAATCTGCCGCCCCATGACTATATCAACAGGCAACATGATTATAACAAGCCCATAAATGAAACGGAAACCTACTGCCTATGAATAAAAATTTGGTTGTTTCCAGGTTCGGGGGCGCTGTATA
>CAYUIJ010000076.1:0-11451 GCA_964444735.1 uncultured Bacteroides sp.
TCTGACGGTGACTTTCGCAAGAACCTTGCGGTGCTTGCCTTTCTTTAAGTCTTTCAAGGATTAAGATTCGCCAACGGGAGGTCAGTATTGGAAGAACATTGCGAAAGAAAAAAGAAAAGCATCGAAAAACGGACGTTAATGATGCTTTTCCAACACAAAAACTAACTAGACTTAACTAAACTATCCTATAATTCAGGAGTTTTATAACTCCAATCTATGTGGCAAATGTAAAAGATTGTCTTGTTAAAAACAAATAATTCATAAATATATTTACATTTTTTCTTTATGAAGAAAGCCAGTCAGCGATATCTGGTGGTCAAATGACAGAAAGTCTGCTCCCATCATGCTGGTGTCTGAAACGAAAATAATATCTTGATTTTCAGCAGATCCTTATGTTCTTTGATGAATGCATCGAGGCCGGGAATCCGATTTCCTCTTCTCTTTCCCTAAGATTTAGAATTATATTATATATGAGTTGTTTTGTTTATCAGATAATAGTCAAGCAGAGTCATGGCTGCCATGTCTTCTACTACAGGGACAGCGCGTGGCAATACACAAGGATCGTGGTGTCCGCGTGCGATGACGTGAGTGTCATTGCCTTCGATATCAACGGTTTCCTGTTCTATCAGTAAAGTTGCCACCGGTTTGAAGGCTACGCGGAAATAGATGTCCTGTCCGTTGCTGATACCTCCCTGTATTCCTCCAGAATGATTTGTTCGGGTATCAATGTGTCCGTTGTGATTGTAGAAGATATCGTTCTGTTGCGAACCAGTAAGTTCCATCCCTTCGAATCCTTTACCGTATTCAAATCCTTTTACGGCATTGATGCTGAGCATGGCGCCTCCCAATGCGGCATGCAGCTTGCCGAAAGACGGTTGTCCCAATGCCGGCGGGCATCCTTTTATTACACAACTGATTACTCCGCCTATCGTGTCGCCTTTTTCCTTAATGCGTGTAATGAGATCCTCCATCTCTTTTGCTTTTTCAGGGTCGGGACAGCGTATGGCATTTTGTTCAGTGATGTTGAGATCGTAATGAGAGTAGGATGAATCAAGCTTTATACCCCCTACCTGTGAGGTGTAGGCTGTAACGGTAATTCCCAATTGACGAAGTGCCAGTTTGGCAAGAGCGCCTCCCACACAGCGTGATACGGTCTCGCGTGCCGATGAGCGTCCTCCACCGCGATGATCACGGATGCCGTATTTAGTTGCATACGTATAGTCGGCATGCGAAGGGCGCAACACATTGCGCAGATTCTCGTAGTCAGACGAATGCTGATTGGTGTTTCGTATGATGAACCCGATAGGGCATCCTGTAGAACGCCCTTCAAAAATGCCGGAAAGAAATTCCACCTCATCGGTTTCCTTGCGTGCGGTGGTTATCTTGCTTTGTCCTGGCCGGCGCCGGTCCAGTTCTGCCTGAACGAAAGCCATATCAATTTCAATTCCGGCCGGGAACCCGTCAACAACGCCTCCTACAGCCACACCGTGCGATTCACCAAATATGGTTAGTCTGAATAAGTTTCCAAAAATATTGTTAAACATATAGAGAAATCTTGTTTTATGTGACAGATCGTTTTTTCGATTGTCTGTTTCTGTATATGGGCAAAGTTAATTAATAGTTTCAGTAATTGAAATTTTATGCATGCCCGCATGATTTTTGCGTATTAAAAATAATGCAGCCGGCAATGAGTTTTATTTAATGTAAATGTGGCATGAAATGTATAGGAGAAAAATCATGACATAATAAATACGGCCATGATTTTTCTCATAAGTTAATGAGCATGAAATTTATGACTTTATGGATTGCACGCTTTTTTAGATCATCCTTTTTGTATTTTCTTTTAGAATATATATCCGAAACCGATGTTCAGGAATATGTTATACATACTAAATGTAATGGTATCAAAGTCACTGTGGAATATATCGTTCATTCCCCATTGCAAATCTCCGTTCAGATAAAAATGACGGTTTACTTTCCATGAGCCTCCGAACTGTAGTCCCCATTGCAGGTTTCTCAAATTGTCGGAGAAATCGTAAGAGGCGGTTGTTTCATTATCAAATTCTATTTTTGTTCCTGTCGGGTCTCCTTCTCGTAGATAGCCGTCATATACATATCCGGAAAAATTTTCGTCTATCAGGAATGAGATATACGGTCCACAGCGTAAATTCCAAACAGAACTGAGTTTGTAGGCAACCATAAGCGGGATAGTGAAATATGCATTGTCTACGGTTGTTTGTACCTTTCCAGTCCAATTCCCTTTTACTAATCCATCTCCATATCTGATTTCCATACTGTAGTTTTTTACTTCAGCCTTGGTCTTCATTGCTTTACTGTCAAAAGATATTCCGGAACTCAATCCCCATTTTTCATTAAACCATTTGGTGACTTGTGCTCCCATTGAGAGTGCCAGTGTCGGATTGTAACTTTCAATTGAGCGTATTTCTTCAGGCAATGGTAAAGGACTTGTTCCTCCAATACTGAATCCTGCTTTTATTTCAAAATCAATATTGTGCTGACTAAGGTCATAATGAAAATGACGTTGCGCATTACTTGGCTGTAAAACACATAATAATATGAAAAGACAAGTTATAAAGTATTTATTCATATGTGCAAATAAGTTTAAGTTCATCTACCATAAGCTCACTATCTACAGCTCCAAGAAAATCATCTCCTGCAGCACTGGAAGTAAGGACAATAGCCAATTTATATTTATCAGATCTTAATTTCTCCATATCTATTGTTTTTCCTTCTTCTAAAATGAAAGGTATCGAAAATGGCTTCCATGTGTCTATAGTGCCTTCAGTCTCGTCATTATCTGTCAGTCTCATTCTTTCTTCTTCACTAATCAGAGCCTTTGAAATGATATTTTCTGAAGTAAGAATATCATGGCCTGTTAAATATCCGTCTTGCAATCCTTCAGACTCATACAGTACTGCATATATATTCCAAATATCTTTTCTCCCTGGTATTTCTATTAAATCAGAGTCTGTGAATTTCTTTCCTCTTTTATATTTATAGTATCCTGTTAAAGTTTGTGGTACGTTATTAAATGGTACACCAAACATAGTTGCTCCTTTGGGATTTCCAACCGCTTTTGCAGACTCAAACTTTCCAAAAAACAAATTTCCTGCAGCTATTGGCATATGAAATAATTTTCCAAATAAGCCTGTATCACGTGTTTTTAAAATGAGGCAATCACCGCCTTGATATCCCTGTCCTATGCCCGGATAGGTAGGATATTTATCAGGTCCTGAATCTCCGGCTGTAATAGCAAATCCGGCATTGCCACTTGCCCAAATAAGATTTTCATCTTTAAAAATATAGTATTTCCCGGTTTTTTCTTCAAGAGAGTAGTTTTCTTTTTCAAAGTGGTATTCTGTTGCAATCTCTTTTATAAAACTTACTTTGTATGTTTTATGCCATTTCTCGTCTTCTGAAGTCACCACATAGTATTGAGGTTCTGTAAAATTCCTTACAGTTCCATTCCGGGGTTCTATGGTAGCTCCGGGAGTAAGGGTAAATTGAAGGGCCTGTTGACTAATGTCTGTTATTTCTTTAACCCATAATGTAATTGCTGTATTTCCAATTACAGGTTCTTGTTTTAAAATACTTTTATCTTCGACTTCACATGTGAGAATATCGGCTTCTGCATTAGAAGCTTCGTCTTTGATGCAAGATCCAATGGTTGTTGCAATCAGACAAAGGATAATATCAAACTTTTTCATTAATAATGGCTTTTGTAGGTAACAAAAAATCTTTAGAATATAAGGTAATACTTTCTTTTAATCATGGCAACCACATCCGCAGTTTCCGTAGTGATGGCCATGTTCGTTACATCCGCTATTTCCGCAACCGCCTCCGCAGCAGTCACATCTTCCGCCGCATCCTTCGGAAGGCATGCAGGCTACTTCCTGGATTTCGGCATTGGTTGCCACACGTGATTCGGTCACCTCGCCTTTGAAATGAAGATCTTTTCCTGCAAACGGGTGATTGAAGTCCATTACAATTACATTTTCTTTCACTTCAACTACAGTTCCGTTCAGGCGGTTTCCGTCTGCATTCATCAATGGAACAATATTTCCGGCAAAAATCCGTTCAGAATCAAATTTTCCGTCAATCTCGAAAATGTTTCTTGGCAAATCCAATACATGAGTTTCGTCATATTCTCCATATGCTTCGGCTACAGGTATTACAAAGTCGAATTTATCACCTTTGGCTAAGGGGGCAATTTCTTTTTCAAAGGCTTCAAGGGTGGTACCCATTCCGGAAATGAACCGGAAAGGATGTTCTGTTGACGCTCTTTCTACCATATTTTCCGTATCATTTTCTGTGATATACAATTCGTATGATACGGTAATGTATTTATTGGGGATATTTTCCATGTATTTATTTAATTAATAAATAGTTTGTTATGTTTTTTAACAATAAATAAAAAAACAAAGATAGTGAAATTATGGACTAATAATGTCATAAAAGGATGCTAAATATCGTTCCTTAAGAAATATTTTATGTAGATTATTGAAAACCAGTATTGGACCATTTATATTAAGACAGTATATTTTTGTGACATATAAGTATACTTGCCGGTTGAATCGGCTCAGGGAAATATTTTATCTGTCCAGTCGGCCGATGATTTGATGAGGCCGGCATGTCGCATGAAAGGCATGGGTGCGATTTTCATGCCATTCGGAAGAAAAGGCCTCAGAATTGCCTGGCATGGCCGCGTGTCATCATAGGGATTCCGTTGGATGGGGAATATTGTTCCGTTTTATTTGGAAGCACTTGCAAGCCCGTGCATGCTCCGGTTTTTCCGGTTCAGCCGGCAGGGCTTCAGGAGTGATGCCCGCCGTTTCAGAAAGATTCCGCCGGGCATGGTCACAGAGATACGCCTTTGCCTCAAGGCAATCATAAAGTTTCCGTTTATGTTATAGAGGCAATGGAGGCCGTGTGCTTGCCTTGGTCATGCCGTAAGGATGTATGGCTCCGCGTATCACATGGAGATTATGTCCATAGTGACGGAGCTTGCATTTTGGCAGGCTTTCATGGGTTTGGATCGGCACGGAAATATCATTCGGGGTCATCCGTTCGGGCAGTGGCATCCTTAACGTATGTCCTCTGCCGGGTCTGCCGTCAGCTTGCGAGGATCGGCAGATCCTGTTTGCGCTTCTTGTGAATACGGTGAAAGAGCGGAAAACTTGAGGAAAGCTCCCGCATTGCGGGCGTTTTCAAGTTCATTTACCAGATGAAGCCCTTGCGTATTTCGGGGATTCTTGCGGAATTCGCGGTAAAGCTTGTGCATGCGGGGGGGGGTAATATAATGGCAGTCAATGGTGTAGATACCGCTAATTTACTAAACATCAGCGATATGTGCGGTTTTTTCATCTATAGGTGTTTAAAATTATAATTCAACCAACGATTGGTATATAAAAAATAAGGCAACCCTGTTTCTGTTTCAAGGTTACCTTATTATTATTAAATTATTATTATATTATGTCAATTTTTGAAAGTCAATCCATTATCCGTAGCTTCAATAATAATCGGTTGAGTTCTGTTTACTTCTTGTGCCAACATTTTTTTTGACAAGTCATTCAGTAAATATTTTTGAATGGCTCGTTTAACCGGCCGGGCACCAAACTCAGGATCATATCCGGCATTGGCCAGAAACCGAATTGCTGCGTCATTCATTTTCAAGGTGACCCCGTTATTTTCAAGCATCTTCTGTATACCTTTGATTTGTAAAGTTACGATTTCTTCAATTTGTTCTTTATTCAAAGGCAAGAACATGATTGTCTCATCAATGCGGTTTAGAAACTCCGGACGAATTGTTTTTTTCAGCATGTTCATCACTTCATTCTTTGTCTCTTCAATAATCTGTTCACGGTTGCTTGAAGTCAACTTTTCAAACTGACATTGGATGTAGGCACTCCCCAAGTTTGAGGTCATGATGATGATTGTGTTCTTGAAATTGACCGTACGTCCTTTATTATCAGTCAGACGCCCATCGTCCAGTACCTGTAACAAGATGTTGAATACATCAGAATGGGCTTTTTCTATCTCATCAAACAAAATGACTGAATACGGTTTGTGTCGTACGGCTTCAGTCAATTGACCGCCTTCGTCATATCCTACATATCCTGGAGGCGCACCGATTAAGCGCGAAACAGAATGTTTCTCTTGATACTCACTCATATCAATACGTGTCATCAGACTTTCATCATCAAACAGGTACTCTGCCAATGCCTTGGCCAATTCGGTTTTCCCTACTCCGGTAGTACCCAAGAATATGAACGAACCAATAGGACGGCGTGGGTCTTGCACTCCGGCACGACTGCGTCTGACAGCATCAGCCACTGCCTGTATGGCTTTATCTTGGCCGACAACCCGTTTGTGTAATTCGTTCTCCAGATGAAGCAGCTTCTCACGTTCGCTTTGCATCATCTTGCTTACGGGTATGCCTGTCCAGCGTGATACGATGTCTGCGATATCTTCGGCTGTCACTTCCTCTTTTATCATGGCATTGTCGCCTTGTTTTTGTCTTAAGTCTTTCTGAATTTGTTTAATCTCATTTTCAAGAGACTGTAGTCGGCCATATCGTATTTCCGCTACTTTTCCGTAGTCGCCTTCGCGTTCGGCTTTATCTGCTTCAAACTTAAGTCGTTCTATTTCCTGTTTGTTTTGCTGGATCTTATTTACCAATTCTCTTTCGCTTTGCCATTTTGCCTTAAATGAAGTTTCTTGGTCTTTCAATCCGGCAATTTCCTTGTTTAATTGAGTCAGTTTCTCTTCATCTTTTTCCCGTTTGATAGCTTCGCGCTCAATTTCGAGTTGTTTTAAACGACGTTCGATTTCATCCAATTCTTCAGGCAAAGAGTCACGTTCCATACGTAATTTGGCCGCGGCTTCATCCATCAGATCAATTGCCTTGTCCGGCAAGAAACGATCAGTAATATATCTGTTTGACAATTCTACCGCAGCAATGATGGCTTCATCTTTAATACGCACTTTGTGGTGATTCTCATAGCGTTCTTTCAATCCACGTAATATGGAAATGGAGCTTTCCGTATCCGGTTCATTGATCATGACAGTTTGGAATCGACGTTCAAGAGCCTTATCCTTTTCAAAATACTTCTGATATTCATTGAGGGTCGTAGCACCAATAGAACGTAATTCTCCACGAGCCAATGCCGGTTTTAAGATATTGGCTGCATCCATTGCACCTTCACCTTTTCCTGCACCTACCAGCGTATGGATTTCATCAATAAACAAAATGATGTTTCCGTCTGACTTGGTTACTTCGTTGATTACAGACTTCAAACGTTCCTCAAATTCACCTTTGTATTTGGCTCCTGCAACCAACGCACCCATATCCAATGAGTAGAGTTGCTTGTTTCTCAAGTTCTCAGGGACGTCACCTCTTAAGATACGCTGTGCCAATCCTTCTACGATAGCGGTTTTGCCAGTACCTGGCTCACCTATCAATATAGGGTTGTTTTTCGTGCGTCGGCTTAAAATCTGAAGTACCCGTCTGATTTCTTCATCACGTCCGATTACTGGATCAAGTTTGCCGTTACGTGCCGCATCAATTAAATTGATGGCATACTTGTTTAATGACTGATAGGTATCTTCGCTTGATTGCGATGTTACTTTTTCTCCCCGTCGAAGTTCATTGACGGCAACGCGCAATTCCCGTTCATTCATTCCGGCATCTTTCAGAATATTGGATGCTGTGCATTTTACATTCAGAAGAGCCAAAATCATAGCTTCTAATGAAACATACTCATCACCCATTTCTTTCGATATATCAGCAGCTTTCTGCAAGACTTCATTTGCGTCCCGGCTCAGGTAAGGTTCTCCTCCGGATACTTTTGGGAAAGAAGCCAGTTGCTTGTCAAGCATAGTTGTAATTTGTTGACCGCTTATTCCTAATTTTTGGAAGAGGAAGTTTGTCACATTTTCACCAACTTTCAGGATGCCAACCAGCAAGTGCTCTGGCTCAATAGCCTGTTGTCTTAAGCTTTGTGCCAAGTTAACGGCTTGTTGAACTGCTTCTTGCGATTTGATTGTAAAGTTGTTAAAGTTCATATAATTGTTCTCCTTTCTTTTATTTCTTGTTGAATTACGAAAATTATGTTCAAAATGTTTGCCACATGGAAATATATGACAAAATGACATAATATGAGAGCCTCTTTTATGCAATAATGGCAGATGAAAGGTTGTATTTTAGAATATTGTAAGACTTGTTTATCTACAAATGTTTGTTCTTATAGCTATAATGCATACCTTTATTCCATAATTTGCAGTTATGGAAAAAGGGAAGTTAAAAACAGACGATTATGTCATTCTTATTGATGCCGGTTATTTGGAAGAGGTAGGGCGTTCTATGCATGATTATTTTAACCGTATAGTTAAGCGTAGTCTGCCGAAAGCAGATATGCCTGCATTAATAGAAGGAATAGCGTTAGATTCAGAAATTCGTCCGGCAGATAATAAGATTCAGGTAATATTTGTATATCCTGAGAGCTTAGATAAATTTAGTTTTTGTGAGCCTTCGGATTTGGCTGGAAATTTACATTGCGTTGCTTTTAAAAGCAATGTTGGCGAATTTTCATTCACGTCATACTCTACAGAGAATTTGGTTTCGCATGAGGAACTATGTGGCGAGTTTATTGAAGCATTGACAGTTTCTCAAAATACTAAAGTTGTAATAGTGGTTGGGAATATGCCTGCATATAGTATGGAATCAGTAAGAATGCTACAGGAGGTGACTGATCGTGAGGTCTATTATTTTAATATGGATCCTAAAGAGTCACAGCAGTATACTTTTAAATATAATAATCTGGGATATGTTTTGTTGCATGCGATGGGAATTAAACCTGAAGAATTGGAATAATAGAAATTTATATAGACTGATGTATGAATTAAACAGACCCATTCAGTAAATATCAAAATCAGCCGGCTGATTCATGCTCAAGCATTGCGGATCAGTCGGCTTTTTTGTATCTTCAGGTATTCCCCGCAAACAGGGTCTGGCAGCCAAAACAGGAGGGAGAGTCTTTCCATGCCAAAGACAGGGCCAAGATATGGAATACTTCCGGAATCCGCCATGCTTTGGGCCTTGCAGAGTCCGATATTCCGGAAAATACCGCAAGGCTTTTATGAGAGTGAGCCCGGCAGGCTTCATTCCGTGTTTCCGTCTGGCAGTATGGCAAAAGAAGCAGACCTGTCGGCAGCATCCGGGATGCAAGGGTATTTTCAGTCCTTGTGCAAGGATCGGCCTTATGGTGCTGAAGGCCTGCACCGGGAACCTTATCTTGATAGCCTTCAGGTGTGCATGACCGATGCCGCATGTCATGAGATCCGCATGCGTTTTTCCTACGGACATGAGGCTCTTTCGGAAAAGTCATGTAGCGGGATGAGATCCACAGGGAGTACGGTGCCTCACTCCGGCATGCACAGGATTACCGGAAACGGCTTTTCATAGTCATGAAGCCAACAATATACATACAGACGGAATGTCTTTCATTGAGCACATCCCGTTCAAGGCATTCAATGAGGGCATACGCCTGAAAGACCGTATCCGTATGCGGCGGAAGCTTATGGGTGTCAGGATAAGATGAATTTTAAGGATCCTTTCGGAGAGAGATTCTTTTTAAACTATAAAGATTCCCTGTTTACCTTTTTAAATTCCTTGAATGTCTTTTTTTGTCTGGCTTAGATTTAACCGGATTATACGCCGGAGCTTCTCCAAGTTCTTCAGGAACGGGAATCTTATATATTGTGTAGCCTAAAAAATCTTCTATGGCCTTGAACTTTTTCTGTTCTTTTTCACTCACAAATGTAATTGCGCATCCATCGTGATTGGCACGTGCCGTACGCCCTATGCGGTGCACATAATCTTCACAATCATGAGGGACATCGTAATTAATAATCAGACGTATGTCGTCAATATCGATTCCACGTGCCACAATATCTGTTGCAATAAGAATTTCAATACGTCCGTTCTTGAATTCATGCATGATATAATCACGCTGTTTCTGATCCAGGTCAGAGTGCATTTCTCCAACTTTAAATTTCATGCGTTGAAGAGCTTTTGTCAAATCTTTGACTTTCAATTTTGAAGAAGCAAAGATTATAACCCTTTCCGGATTGCTTTCATTAAACAGAGACTGAATAATACTTAGTTTCTGACTTTCATAACACACATATATCGCTTGTATAATCTTATCTACAGGTTTGGATACTGCCAGTTTTACTTCTACAGGATCGTTAAGAATGGATTTCGCCAATTGTTGAATCTTTTCAGGCATGGTAGCCGAAAACATAATCGTTTGTCTGTTTTTGGGCAATTTATTGACAATTTGCATGATGTCATCATAAAATCCCATATCAAGCATACGGTCAGCTTCGTCCAAAACAAAAAACGATACGTGTGACAAATCAACGTTTCCTAGATTTATGTGACTAATCAGTCGTCCGGGAGTAGCTATTATAACATCTGCTCCCAAAGTCAATCCTTTTTTTTCCTGTTCATAACGAATTCCATCATTCCCTCCGTAAATGGCAACACTTGATACAGGTATAAAATAGGAAAATCCTTCCATCTGCTGATCTATCTGTTGAGCTAGTTCACGGGTAGGAGACATTATAATGCAGTTTATAGTATCTTCTTTATAGCCGCCTCTACTCAACTGATTAAGTATAGGAAGGAGATATGCGGCAGTTTTTCCAGTTCCTGTCTGCGCAACTCCAATTAAATCTTTTCCTTCAAGCAATATGGGAATAGCGTGTTCTTGTATCGGTGTACATTTATTAAAATTCATCGCATCCAGTGCGTCAAGAATACTATCTTCCAAATCTAAGTCTGAAAATTTCATTTTACTGATCTTGTTTTACTCTATTTATGATTTTTCCACTCTCATCCAGATATTAGAGGCTTTAGAAAGCAACTCTTTCATTATATTTCCATACTGATTTCCATACGGCTTAAATGAAATACCTAATGACAATGTACTAATGTAATCAGCTTGACCTGTATCTAAAATTGTAACATCATATCGTGTCAATATCTTTGTTATAGAAACAGTTAATCATGGTCTGTCTAATCCAGTAATATGAATTAGAATTAATCCAGTGCTAATTTCATTCATATATCAATTCATTATTTTTCTAACGGACAAAAGTAACGATTTTAGGTGAATAAATAATTCTACTATACATGGAAAAGCATTATAAAAATAAAACACAATTTTGCTCTCATTTTTTTGCATTCATAAAAAATGAGGACTTTGCACCGACTTTCAAAAAGGTTCTCTTGAATGATTTAGATAACAGAATAATGTTTCGGACAGAAATTAACGTGAGTTCGATATAAGGTCAGAAGCATGCGAGTTGGCTGTCCATAACGAAGCGGACATCAATGGCAGGTTTCTTCTCAAAGAAACAACAGGC
>CAYUIJ010000077.1:0-1812 GCA_964444735.1 uncultured Bacteroides sp.
CGGCCTTTTTCCGCTGCGCCATGAAATTCTCCTTGTCCTCATCCACGTTCTTTTGAATGAAGCCGTCTATGAGTCTCGCCTTGCCGCGCATTCCGGCATCCTTGATCATCGTGTCAATGATATTCTGCCGCCGCTCCGCATAGTCATTGCTGTACGGGTCAAGGCCGGCAATGAGCTCAAGTATATAAGCCACATTGATAACATCACTGTGCAGAAGTTCCAGACAGAAATCCACATCTTCCAAACGTGGAGACATGTCTTCACCCTTTGGAGATGGCTGGAAAGGTGTATCGGGCGGAACAAACTTGTCATAAATGTCAAGGTACTTGCTCCGGAAGTCCATAAACTGCTGTTCCGTCATGCCGAGGCCTGCATCCTCCTCGCTGTAATCCTCGTATATCTGAATCTCTGCGTGCTTGCGGATAATGTCACGGAAAGCAAGTACAAAGTCTTTCTTGTCTTCCTCGCTTTGCAGGATGTCAATACAACTTGGCTCAGGGTATTTTTTCAAGAAATCCGTTACCAACTGTCTGTATTCCTTTTTAACTTCCTCATAGGGAGGGCGTACAATCTGTTCGGGATTATTTGAATTGCTGAACAACTTAATGGCTGCATCGACATTGCTTTTCAAGTCACGGAAACATACAATCTTGCCAAAACGCTTCTTTTCGTTTAACACTCTATTTGTACGGCTGAATGCTTGAAGCAACCCGTGATACTCCATGTTCTTGTCAACATAGAGTGTGTTGAGTCTCTTGCTGTCGAAACCGGTAAGGAACATTCCTACGACAAGACAAAGGTCAAGCGGCTTCATATCCGCTTTCTTCTTTTTCATGCGCAGGTTGATGTCATCATAGTAGGCACGGAAATTTTCTGTCGTAAATGCAGTACCGTACATATCATTGTAGTCATTCATGATGGCCTGCAATTCGTCAGCCTCACCAACGCTGTCACTTACATATTGTCCTGTGCCCATTCCTGTCTGTCCGTCATCCTGACTGCTGTTGGCAGCGTATGTGAATACCGCGCCAATGCGGATTTTAGGATTGAGACTCTTGAATATCTTATAATAACGGATGAGCATCGGCACAGACTGCACGGCAAACAGGGCGTCAAACTCTCCGTCAAAAGTTGACTTATTGAAATTATTAAGAATAAACTTGGCGATTTCCTCCATACGATTGGCATTGTCTTCTTCCACCTCTTTCCTCCCGTGATAGTATTCCACAAGGAAGCCAAGCACATTCTCATCGTTAATGGCATCCTTTATTAAATATTTATGAAGACATTTACCAAAGATCTCCTTGGTTGTATGCCCATCCACGGCATTTTGCGTGAATATGGGCGTTCCGGTGAAACCAAAAACTTGCGCGTTGTCAAAGAACCTCATTATCTTCTTATGGCTTTCTCCGAAATGACTCCGGTGGCACTCATCGAATATCATCACAATACGCGAATGGCGTATGGCATTTATCTTACTGTTATACCATTGCCTGCTGACCGCAGAATTAAGTTTCTGGATTGTTGTAATGATTATCTTTGAGCTGCTGTGCAACCGTTTTACGAGCTCATCGGTATTGTCCGTACTGTCAACCGCACCCTGTTCAAAGGATTCATATTCCGACTGGGTCTGGGTGTCAAGGTCGTGACGGTCAACGACAAACATCACCTTGTCCACATCCTCTAATTCGGATACGAGCTGCGCGGCCTTGAATGATGTCAGTGTCTTGCCGGCTCCCGTAGTGTGCCAAACATATCCGTTGTCACCGGAGTTTTGTACACGGTCTAAAATCTTCTCCACGGCATAGAATT
>CAYUIJ010000077.1:1854-11113 GCA_964444735.1 uncultured Bacteroides sp.
GGTATGGGCGAAGCACCATAAGGCATTTGTCGCCCTCATGCAATACGATGTATTTGCCGATAATCTTGCCAAGCGTACATTTCTCCAAGAAAAACGCAGCAAACTTATCCAGTTCATTAAACGGAACATTTGCTGCATCTGTCCAGTTGAAAGTAAATTTGTAGCCACTGTTTGGATTGTTCGCAAAATAACGTGTGTTTACTCCATTGGAGATCACAAACAGTTGGATGTAATCAAACAATCCGTGGAATGAGGTTTTATGATAACGCTGTATCTGATTATATGCCTGTTTGAGTTCCACGCCACGGCGTTTCAGCTCAATCTGCACCAGTGGCAAGCCGTTTATAAGTAAGGTTACATCATAGCGGCATTTCTTGCGCCCCTCTACTGTAATCTGGCTGGAAACCTGAAACTCATTCTGGCACCACTGCCGGCGGTTGAGAAATTCCACCCAAACACGTTGCCCGTCGTCAGTGTCAAGCGGGAACAGATCCCGCAGCTTCTTCGCCTTTTCAAAGCGTGTGCCGCCCTCAAGGTAGATAAGTATCTTTTCAAATTCCTTGCTGGTAAATCCGGTACGGCCATGTTCTGACAACCGCTTACGGTTGTGTAGCTCCAACTGCCGTTTGAAATTGGCTTGAAGATTATCCTCCTCTGTAATCCGGACATACTCATAGCCCATTTGTTGAAGGGTGGCGATAAGTCCGGCTTCCAAGGCCGCTTCACTCTGTACAGACATAAACTGTTCAATCTTTACTCCGTTACTTATTTTGCCCGGCTGTTGATAACCTCAATGTCCAGTGCGCCCTCTGTCTTGCATATAGAGTGTCCCGTCCAATCTCCTTTATCCCGTCCGGCCTTGTTTTCCTGCCTTGCGGCGGCCAATGCCCCATAAGGTTTTTGCCTGTCATCTTGCTCATTGGCGGATTTATTCCGCACGGATGCAAAGATATAATTATTTTCGGGAAACCACAACTAAGGAGTCGCGGCTTGCAAAAATTGTTTCTTTATCTCTCTTCAATCCGCCTCCCGGGAATCACTTACACAGCCGACATCTCTTTTAATTCGCATAAACCACCTGCATTGTGCCTGATCCGTTACTATCCCATTTTAATTACGGGCTATAGTTAAATTATTCCATAACAACCTGTAATAAAACCATTTATCCATCACTTGATACAAAGAAAGCCCCGCCACTCACCTATGCTTACGGCAGCAATACGGACATGACAGCAGACACAAAAGAAACATAACCGTTCAAAAAAAACATGCATGGCTTATTCACAAATTAAAGCACTAACTATTTTGCAATTAAACTATTTCTATTACCTTTGTTGCAAAACCTATGGATTGTAAAAACCAAAAACACTTGTTATATGACCGATTCAAAAACTATTCTTGAAAGAGCACAAGAAAAAATGGACATGGCAATCATGTATCTTGACAAAGCTTTGGCACATATCCGGGCAGGGAAAGCAGACGTGCGCCTGCTTGACGGAATCCGTGTTGACTCATACGGAAGCAAGGTACCCATCAACAATGTGGCGGAAGTGACAACGCCAGATGCCAGAAGCATTGCCATCAGACCGTGGGACAAGAACATGTCCCGAATCATTGAAAAAGCCATCATTGATTCCACACTCGGCATCATGCCCGAAAACAACGGAGAGATTATCCGCATAGGAATACCTCCTCTTACAGAAGAGCGCCGTTTCCAGCTTTCAAAACAGTGTAAAGGCGAAAGCGAAACGGCCAAAGTAAGCGTGCGTAACGCACGCCGTGAGGCCATCGATGCACTGAAAAAAGCAGTAAAAGACGGTATGGCCAAAGACGAGCAGAAAGATTCCGAGACCAAGCTGCAAAAGATACACGACAAGTATATCAGGCAGATTGACGACATGCTGGCTGCAAAAGACAAAGAAATCATGACCGTATAAAAAACAGGACATCCTCATTTTACACAAAGACGCACGCTTACATCCTTAAAGAATGTAATTGTGCTTCTTTTCGTTGAAAGCATATACATAACACCAGGAAATAAACAAACGTGCACGGATTAGTCATAAAAAACACAGGAAACTGGTATCAGGTAAAAACTGAAAACGGACAATTGATAAACTGCAGGATTAAAGGGCATTTCAGGCTGAAAGGCATAAAGAGTACCAGCCCCATCGCCGTGGGCGACAAAGTCGACATTGACATCAACAATGAAAAAACAGCTTTCATTACCGCCATTGACGACCGCAAGAACTATATCATACGCCGCTCGTCAAACCTGTCAAAACAATCGCACATCATTGCCGCCAATCTTGACCAGTGCTTTCTGCTTGTCACCATCAACCATCCTGAAACGTCTGTCATATTCATTGACCGCTTCCTGGCTACTGCCGAAGCGTATAATATCCCCGTAAGCATCATCTTCAACAAGACCGACTGTTACGATGAAGACGAGCTGCATTATCTTGACGAGCTCATAAGCCTCTATACACAGATCGGCTATCCGTGCTATCGGATTTCGGCCCTGAACCATACGGGCATCGATGAGCTCTGCCAGCTGCTCAACAACAGGATAACCTTATTTTCGGGAAATTCCGGTGTAGGAAAGTCCACCCTTATCAATGCCATACAGCCCGGCCTTAACATCCGTACCGGAGAGATATCGGAATATCACAACAAGGGAACCCACACCACCACTTCCTCCGAGATGTATGAAACAGGCGAAAACGGATATCTGATAGACACTCCGGGAATCAAAGGATTCGGCACCTTTGACATGAACCACAAGGAAATAGGACATTATTTCAAGGAGATATTCAAATATTCGGCACAGTGCAAATACAATGACTGTACCCATGTGCACGAACCGGGATGTGCTGTAAAAAAGGCCGTGGAAGAACATTTCATAAGCGGATCACGCTATGCGTCGTACCTGAACATGCTCGAAGACGGAAATGAAAACAAGTACCGTGAAGCCTACTGAAAAACAAACGACCTGTAAATATCCGTCACCTTATTCCCGCGCACATATCCTAAGGCTAACAGGAAAAACAATTTTTTCACATATTTTGAATGTTGGACGTTTAAACTAACAAGACACAGGCAGGTCTAACAAAAGAGAAATTTTATGAACAATATATATGAATAAAAAAATGAAATGGATCCTGGTGGGTTTTATCGGAACCGGACTCATCGGGTGGGGAATTTACTCACAGCTGCCTAAAACAAACAAAGACCTGGCAGAGGCGGACAATGCTTCAGACACACAGTCAAAAAGCAGGCAGGTGCTCAATGTGAATGCTAAAATCATCAAGCCCGAATCTTTAACAGACATTTTGAAAACCAGCGGCATTCTGCTGCCCGATGAAGAAGTGAACCTTTCGTTTGAGACCTCCGGAAAAATTGTGGAAATCAATTTCATGGAAGGAACACAAGTCAAGAAAGGGCAGCTTCTGGCAAAGGTAAACGACCTGAAGCTACAGGCCGAATTACAACGCCTGCAGGCACAGCTGAAATTGGCTGAGGACCGTGTATATCGCCAGCAGGCCCTTTTAAAGCGTGACGCAGTAAGCCAGGAAGCCTACGAACAAGTCAAAACAGATCTGGCAATCCTGAATGCCGATATCAGCATCGTAAAGGAAAACATCGCCCTGACCGAGCTGCATGCCCCCTTTGACGGCATCATCGGTTTACGCCAAGTCAGTATAGGTACCTATGCCTCGCCTGCCACCATTGTGGCCAAGCTGACAAAAATATCTCCGCTGAAAGTGGAATTCGCCGTGCCCGAACGCTATGCAAACGACATGAAAAAAGGAATCAACCTTGACTTCTTCATTGAAGGCAGGCTGCATGCCTATCAGGCAAAAGTATACGCTGTAGAGTCGGCCGTAGACCAGCAGCTGCACCAGCTCACCGTCCGTGCCATCTATCCCAATCACGACCAGACACTGCTGCCCGGACGCTATGCCAGCATAGAGCTGAAAAAAGACGAGATAAGCAATGTCATTGCCATTCCCAGTGAGGCCATTGTACAGGAACTGGGAAAAGACAAGGTATATCTCTATAAAAGCGGAAAGGTTGAGCCTGTCGACATCGTGACAGGCATCCGTACCGAGGCAGACGTACAAGTCGTAAAAGGACTTCAAACGGGTGACACCATCATCACCTCAGGAACCCTCCAGCTGAGAACCGGCCTTCCCGTAAAACTGGACAATATCAACTAATACGACGGGCCTATGAACATATCTGAACTAAGTATCCGGCGCCCGGTTCTGGCAACGGTACTGACCATTATCATCATCCTTTTCGGACTGATTGGATATACATATCTGGGAGTACGTGAATATCCATCGGTTGACAACCCTATCATCTCTGTCACATGCTCGTATGCCGGAGCCAATGCCGATGTTATCGAAAACCAGATAACCGAGCCTTTGGAACAAAACATCAACGGCATTCCGGGTATCCGATCTCTGTCCAGTGTCAGCCAGCAAGGAGAGTGCCGTATCACAATAGAATTCGAGCTGTCGGTTGACCTTGAGACAGCGGCCAACGATGTACGCGACAAGGTATCACGCGCACAACGCTATCTGCCCGATGACTGCGACCCTCCTACCGTATCGAAAGCCGATGCCGATGCTATGCCTATCCTGATGGTGGCCTTGCAAAGCGACAAACGTTCCTTGCTGGAACTTAGCGAGATAGCAGACCTTACCGTAAAGGAACAGCTTCAGACTATCCCTGATATCAGCAGCGTAAGCATCTGGGGTGAAAAGCGCTACTCCATGCGTCTTTGGCTTGACCCGGTCAAAATGGCCGGATACGGCGTTACTCCTACCGACATCAAGAGTGCCATAGACCGTGAGAACGTAGAGCTTCCATCGGGGAGTATCGAGGGGAACACTACAGAGCTTACCATCCGTACTCTGGGACTGATGCACACTACCCGGGAATTCAATGACCTTATATTAAAGGAAGAGAACAACCGGATTATACGTTTCAGTGATGTGGGACGCGCAGAACTGGGCCCGGCCGACCTGAAAAGCTACATGAAAATGAACGGCATCCCTATGGTGGGTGTCGTGGTCATCCCTCAGCCGGGAGCAAACCACATTGACATCGCCAATGCGGTATACAAACGCATGGAGACCATGAAAAAAGATCTGCCCGATGACATTCAGTACAACTACGGATTTGACAATACCCGATTCATACGCGCATCCATTGATGAAGTGAAAAGTACCATATACGAAGCATTCCTGCTCGTTATCATTATCATTTTCCTCTTCCTGCGCGACTGGCGCGTAACCCTGATTCCGTGCATCGTCATTCCGGTATCGCTGGTGGGCGCATTCTTCGTGATGTACATTGCCGGATTTTCCATCAACGTACTGTCAATGCTTGCCATTGTACTGGCAGTAGGGCTCGTGGTAGACGATGCCATCGTTATGACCGAGAATATCTATATACGCATAGAACGGGGTATGAGTCCGAAAGAAGCGGGGATCGAAGGATCTAAGGAAATCTTCTTCGCCGTCATCTCTACAACCATCACGCTGGTGGCCGTATTCTTCCCTATCGTATTCATGGAAGGAACTACCGGAAGACTTTTCCGCGAATTCAGCTTCGTGGTTTCAGGCAGTGTAGTCATATCGGCATTCGCCGCCCTGACCATAACCCCGATGCTTTCAACCAAGATATTGAAACGGCAGGAAAAAAAGAACTGGCTCTACCGTAAGACCGATCCGTTCTTTGAAGGAATGAACAGCCTGTACAGCCGCTCATTACAGGCCTTGCTCCGGCATCGATGGATTACAATCCCCATTGTGGCCGCCACCCTGATTGTCATCGGCTGGCTGTGGAGCACTATTCCGGCCGAAATGGCCCCAATCGAAGACCGCTCGCAAATCACAATCAACACTCGGGGCGCAGAAGGCGTCACTTATGAATATATCCGTGACTACACTGAAGACATCAACCGGCTGGCAGATTCGCTCGTCACCGACGCCGACAACATCACAGCACGTGTATCCAGCGGAAGCGGAAACGTGAGAATCACGCTAAAGGATATAAAAGACCGTGACTACTCTCAGATGGAAGTCGCCGAGAAACTGTCACATGCGGTAAAGAGCAAGACGAAAGCGCGTGCTTTCGTACAACAATCGTCATCATTCGGAGGAAGACGGGGAGGAATGCCTGTCCAATACGTATTGCAGGCGACCAACATCGAAAAGATGGAAAAGATTCTGCCGGAGTTCATGGCCAAGGTCTACGGCAACCCTGTCTTTCAGATGGCCGATGTAGACCTGAAGTTCAGTAAGCCTGAGGCACGGGTGAATATCAACCGTGACAAAGCCAGTATCATGGGAGTGAGCACCAAAAACATAGCCCAGACCCTGCAATACGGATTGAGCGGACAGCGCATGGGATATTTCTACATGAACGGAAAGCAATATGAAATACTGGGAGAGATAAACCGCCAGCAACGCAACAAGCCATCAGACCTGAAAGCGATTTACGTGCGCAGCGACAATGGAGACATGGTACAGCTGGACAACCTTGTCGATCTGGAAAATGGCATAGCGCCTCCCAAGCTGTACCGCTACAACCGGTTCGTATCGGCAACCGTCTCTGCCGGACTGGCGGAAGGAAAGACCATCGGACAGGGACTTGACGAGATGGACAAGATTGCCAAAGAAACCCTGGACGATACATTCCGTACCGCTCTGGCGGGAGAATCAAAGGAATACCAGGAAAGTTCTTCAAGCCTGATGTTTGCCTTCATTCTGGCCATTGTCTTGATTTACCTTATCCTGTCGGCGCAGTTCGAAAGTTTCAAAGACCCCCTGGTCATTATGCTTACCGTTCCGCTGGCTATCGCCGGAGCACTGATTTTCATGTATTTCGGAAACATCACCATGAACATCTTCAGCCAAATCGGCATCATCATGCTGATTGGCCTTGTAGCAAAAAACGGTATCCTCATCGTGGAATTCGCCAACCAGAAACAAGCTGCCGGCGAAGACAAGATGCTGGCCATACATGACGCGGCCCTGCAGCGCCTGCGCCCGATTCTGATGACCAGCGCTTCGACCATACTCGGACTTCTTCCGCTGGCCTTTGCCTCAGGAGAGGGATGTAACCAGCGTATCGCCATGGGAACGGCCGTTGTGGGCGGCATGCTCATATCAACCTTCCTGACCATGTATATCGTTCCGGCCATTTACAGCTACATATCAACGAACCGTATAAATAAAAAAGAGATATAATGAAAAGAACATACGTCATCATCGCCGTTGCCTGCATCACTTTCCATGTACAGGCACAAAGGCTTTACAATCTGCAATACTGTCTGGAACTGGGACTGCAAAACAACTATTCTCTCCGTATTGCCCACAATGATGAGCAGATAAGCGCCAACAACAGCACATGGGCCAATGCCGGACTTTTACCAACACTCGACTTTACGGCAGGATATACCGGAAGCATTGACAAAAGCAGGAGCACAAGCCGTGAGACAGGAGTCACAACCAAGACAAACGGCGGGTATGAACAAAGCGCCAATGCAGGGCTGAGCCTGAACTGGACAATCTTCGACGGGTTCAGCATGACGGCCGATTACCGAAAGCTCCAGGAGCTGAAACGACAGGGCGAGACCAATACCCGCCTGGCCATAGAAGACATGGTGGCCGACATTGCGGCGGAATACTATAATTTCATACAGCAGAAAATACGTCTGAAAAACTTCCTCTATGCTGTCTCGCTCTCAAAAGAACGAATGAGAATTGTCGAGGCACGGCATCTTATAGGAAATTTTTCAGGCCTGGATTTTAAACAGGCAAAAGTAGACTTTAACGCCGACAGCGCACAATACATCAAACAGCAGGAAGCCCTTCACACTTCGCGCATTAATCTGAACAAACTGATGGCTGTGCCCGATGTTGACGAGTTCTTCATCATACGCGACTCGATGATTGACGTAAACGCGGATCTCAAATTCGAAGAACTATGGGAATCAACACTGGCCACAAATGCATCACTGCTGCAAGCCGGACAAAATGTCAATCTGGCAATGCTTGATTATAAAAAGATAAAGTCAAGAGACTATCCTTACCTGAGATTCAACACCGGTTACGGCTATACCTACAACAAATACGATTCGTCATCACCTACTAAAAAAAGCGGGAACTTAGGCTTTAATGCCGGATTGACTCTCGGATTCAACATCTTCGACGGAAACCGCCGGCGTGAGCGTAAAAACGCACGTCTGGAAATTGAAAACTCTCAATTGACAAAACAAGAACTGGAGCAAAGCCTGCGTGCCGACCTTACCAATTTATGGCAGGCTTACCGGAATAATCTGAATCTGCTCGATCTGGAAAAACAAAACCTGATAACCGCACGCGAGAATCATGAAATAGCGATGGAACGCTACATGCTCGGCGATTTGTCGGGTATTGAAATGCGTGAAGCGCAACAAAGCATGCTGGATGCCGAAGAACGCATTCTTTCCGTACAATATGATATCAAGCTATGTGAGATATCGCTGCTTCAACTCAGCGGAAAGATAATGAATTACCTGAAGAATTAAACCATAGCTTAACCCGAACCTGTTTTATAAGTGACTTGCCATGAACTGACATATCCTCCTACAATCAATCCGCTAAACTTTTGCCAACCCTGAAAAGGCAGTAGATTACGTTAACCGGATGAGATATGCGGCATACGCCGCCGGCTGCCATGCCATCCGGAAAAGAGCCGCAGGATTCCCCTGACAGCAACCCACTCTTCATCGTTGTCGCTGAACCCGTCCGCCAGCTCACGGACGGTAATTTCATGCGATTCGATTTTCATGTCTGTTTATGCTTTCAGTTTCCTGATAGTTATGCGTGCATAGGTTGTCTTGTTTCCGATGCTCCCTTCGGCATTCTTTATCATTCCCGGGATGGACGTCGACGGACGAGTATTCTGAAGTAAGGCTGAATTGCCCCCCCCGAATTGCTGTAAACCAAATCCTTGCCGTCTTTGCCCTTGCGGAATTCCACAATTTCAAACTGCGCGGGGTTGTACTTGTCCAAGAACGTGATCGGCACGCCCATTACCCCGTCATAGTCGCAGGGGATGTCTTTCACCTTATCCACATTGATGGCATCGTAGTTGTCGTACTTGGGATACTCTTCGGGTGTGTAACGCCTGTAGAGTATCAATTCCTCGTGGCGCTTCGCGTGGTCTATGTTCGTGAACCAAATCGAGGCGGATCTCG
>CAYUIJ010000078.1:0-10815 GCA_964444735.1 uncultured Bacteroides sp.
CGCATGACGGGACAGAAACACGCCCCCGCGGACCCCTCTCCCGGTACTTCTCTTCCGAAGAGAAGTACCGTTTTGCTCAACAAAACGGGGCGTGCGAGCCTCTGCCTGTACGGCGTTCTCAGAACGGCGGGGCTCGTGCGGCAGGCCGGTCTCCGGCGTGTTTCTACGGGGATTGTCGTTTCCTGTTCTCATCCAAAAATTCCGTCTTCTGTCTTACGGGGACAAACCAATCGGAGGCGCCGGCCCGCATCGCGCTCCTCTCTGAAATGCCCGGCCGCCTTTCAGTCGCAGGTGTCAAACAGGCCCGGCAGAAACACATATCCGTCTTGACGGACTGACGAATCCTGCACTATCCCATGATGCGCGCTCTGAACCCAAGGGCCTCACGGAAACGGCAGGCCTGAGACAACGGCTGAAAAAAAGACGGACGGCGCGGAATCCCCGCGCCGCCGGAAGGCACCCCCGCACGAGACAGGAAGAAAGGCACGGTCACAAGGACCGCAGGACAAGGCTGTTCGCCCTGTCCACCGCCGAGGTGTCCAGCGAGGCAAGGTATATGCGCGTGGTTCCCTCCGAATCGTGCCCCATTGCCTCGCTGATAGTGGATACGGGTATGTTCCTGCTCCTGGCTATGCTGGCCCACGCGTGCCGGGCCACGTAGCTTGTCAGCGGAACGGGCAGGCCCAGCAGGTCTCCGATCTTCTTCAATTTGGCGTTGACCAGATGTACCGCGTTCTTGTACTGCCGCCACCCGTCGTCACCCATGTCCCTGATTATCGGCAGCAGATAAGGCGTGTCCGGGATGTCGTACTTGCCGGTGATCTCCTGCATGGGCTTTTCCCATTTGATGAACAGCTGCCGGCCGGTCTTGTGCCTGCGGTATGACAGAATGCCGTTCTGCAGATCCTTCTTCTTCAGAAACGCCATGTCAATGAACGACATCCCCCTTGTGTAGAAGGAGAACATGAACATATCCCTGGCGAAATCCATTGCGGGGGATAATGTCAGGTCAAGCCCGCGTATCTGACGGATGATTCTCAGAGGGACGGCCCTCTTGACAGTCCTGTCGATACCCGTATAGACGTGCCTGAACGGTTTCCGCTGTACTGTCAGCCCCTTCTCTGCCGCACGGTTGTAGATGGCCCGCAGGCCGCGCATGTAATAGGAGGACGAGTTCGGGCATATCCCCCTCGCCTTCAGGAAAGTCTCATACCTCACCATCAGGTCTGAGTCCGTCTCTTCCAGAAGCACATCCCTCTCGCCGAGAAAACGCCTGAAACTGTTCATGACGGCCGCGTACCGCTCGGCCGTACGTTCCCTCCCCATTTGCCTCAGCTGCCTGACAAGCTCACACGCGAAAGACACGAAGCCTCCGGCCTCCGAAGGCGTAAGGTAGATTCTCACCACGTCTTCTGAGGTATAGTCGCGCCCCGCACGCTCCAGCCTGGAAACGATGTTTTTCAACCGTGCCGTGTCCTCCGCAATCCGGCTTCTTAACGCTGAAAGGTACGCGTACCGGCTCTGCCCGGTATCCGCCGGCAGAAGCACCCCGGCATGCAGCCTGTCCCATTCCGGCGAAAAAAGTCTGTAGCCGGTGCTGATTTGCCGTGGCACACGGCCGTGAATCACTTGATAGTACAGTGTGCCCTCCCTCGTTGTGACTGAAGAGACACGGAATTTCACCTTAACAGATGTCATAGCTGTTGTTTTTGATCGTCAGTCGTTATTTATCGGTTATTGTTGTTCTCCTTTTTGTTGTCTGTTAAAAAAGGCTGCCCCAGTATGAACTTGGGACGGCCTTTTGTATCTGTAAAAAAAAAGCGGGCAGGCCCTGACTCCACTCAGTCAAGGGCCTGCCCGGTCTCCCGTTCCTTTTGTATAATGCAAGTCCGACATAAACTCAAAACATTTTTTCAGTTGCCGTTTTTTTAAAGAATACATTTGTCTGCCCGTATTGAACCCACGTTAACTCATAAACGGCATCAGACACCGGCTATGAAAATAAAAAATACAGGCTATAAAAACAAATCTGTCTCTCAGTCCGCTGTTTCTTTCGTGCCGCACAAACAGCATCTGTCACTTTCCCACAGACTGTATCCTGCTTCTTGTCTCCTTGGATATCTCCAGGAACATGTAATTCGGCTCTTTCAAACGAAGATTCTCTTCGTTCTCACGATACTTATTGGTGGCATACTGCTTGGATCGTTCAAACGTCAGGCGTGACATTTCTTCCTGTGACATGCCCGCCATGGTGGAATCAAGCTTCTCATCGGGGAAAAAATCGTCAAGATCAACATCTCCAATCATGGTTGTCTCCAGAAAATTCATGTCCTTATGCGACTTATCGGTGTAATATCCCACAAACATATGTCCGGGAATACGCACCAATATGGGATTGATATTGACAGCCTTCAGCAATGAGGCGAAAAGCACACTTCCGTCAACACAGTTGATCTGAGCCGCCTCAATCGCATCATCGAATGTTCTTACACGCTGTGCGAATACCACATTGGAAGACAGACTTGAATTTGAGATGGAACTGTATTTGAAATTACGCTTCTGCAATACATGCCACAAGGCATATACCTGCCTGTCAACCTGTCCGGCAGAGGCCTGATATCCCAAAAAGCGCTTTACAAGACGCATGTTCAGGGCTTCACGCAAAAGCCGGTCTATCTTGGGATTCTCCTCATTCACGTATGCGGCAAAAAAGACCCCCGTATCGTGAAATTTATTTTTTGAATCAAGATATCCCAACAGACACTCGTTAACGCTTCGCACCGACAAGGTTTTTGTTTCTACGGGCAATTTCTTGCCGTAAATCTCCATTGTCACAGAAAACGTCATAGGAGTAGACTGCACATTGTTTTTCAACGCCTCATAATTCCACACAATCTCAGGATAAACGGTATATTCCACTCCCGATTTTTCGAGCATAAACTCCGATACGGACTCAGCAAAGAAAGGAGATTCTTTCAATATAACGCGCACACGACTGTTTGAATGAGGCGATTTCACGCGCAATGCGATTCCCGACAACGGCTTACCCACATAATTGCTGTCGGCCGGAGACATAATCTCGGCATTCGTTGCGGCAGTGGCAAGAATGGCCGAGGGGAAAATATTGCCACCCAACTCGTCTGTAATCTCAAACCGCTGTTTCCACAATAAATTACGGCATACATAAAGTAGTACACCGCATACAAAAATTACAAACAGCAAAACAAGAAGTCTGAGCCACTTGGCATTCGGCCGTATCGGATACATTGTCGTTATTTTACAGCAATGCTTTCAACTTCTACCAAAACGCCTTTCGGAAGTCCTTTCACAGCAACGGCAGAACGTGCGGGAAAATCACCTTCAAAATATTTGGCATAAACGGCATTCATGTCAGCAAACAAAGACATATCGGCCATGAAAACAGTGGTTTTCACAATGTTGTCAACAGTTAATCCAGCCTCGGCCAATACATTCCTTATGTTTTCAAAAACCTGCGTGGCCTGTTCGGTAATACCTCCCTCAACAACCTCTCCGGTTGCAGGATCGACAGGAATCTGCCCTGATAAAAACACCATACCGTTAGCCTCTATTGCCTGACTATAAGGACCGATTGCAGCCGGTGCCTTTGCTGTAGCGATTACTTTTCTCATAATTATATTCCTTTATATTTAACATTAAACCAAACTATAGTGCTAAAATACTGCTTTTTATACGTATAAAACGAAAAAATAAATAATATTCCATCAATTTTTACATTCATTAACAACAATATGAAATAAATCCTCCAAACGTATTAAAAAATAATCCAAGAATAATGTTGTTTTTCAATTTTATCATTATTTTTGCAAGGCATTTATCAAAACAATGGTTCCGCCTGGATCCTGGAAAACAACAAAAAATCCAAAACATATTATCCTTTCAAGCCAGAACTTCAGGATAAGTGAGTGAAAGTTCCGTATGAATAAGATTGTTATTGCAAAGCCGTCTTTTTCATACCGGCAAAAGGATAAAAAGATTTATTTTATATTTTATTATGTATAACATCATTCAATTAAACGACAAATCTCTGTCTGAACTTCAAACAATTGCCCAAGAGCTGGGTATCACCAAAATCCATTCTTACAAAAAAGAAAATTTAGTATATAAAATACTGGACGAGCAGGCCATTGCCGGAGCTTCAAAGAAAGCCGAGAGCGAAAAGAACAAGGAACCGCGCAGACGTTCGCGCATAACCAACAAAAAAGAGAATACAGAAGCCGTAAAAGTCTATACGGCCAGTCAAGACAAAACTGAAGAAACAGAAGAGAACACAGCTGCCGAAAAGGTTCAACCGGCCAATAAGACGAAAACTACGGAGAAAACCGCTGTCAAGGAAACCGCAACAGAAAAAACCGCCGAAGAGCAACCGAAGAAAAAGGAGCGCAAACCCGCAACAAAGAAAAAGACAACCACCAAAGCCGCAAAGGAGAAAGAAGAAAAGACCATTGCCGAAAAAGCAGCGGAAGAAAAAAACACAGTAACGGCTCCTGTAGAAAAGAAAGGAAAGGCGGCGGATCTTACCCTTGAAGAAATAGAACCGGCCAGCGGAATGGAAGACAAAGTTGCAAACAATACGGAAAATGACATGCCGGAAATAAGTGAAAGAGCTTCGGACAACGTATTTATTCCCATTGAAGACCTGCCTTCTGAAAAAGCGGAGATACCGGCCGAACTGCTGAGCAAATTTGAAGCAACCAAAGCGGAAGTGCCGACAACTCAGCCTTCTGTCAATAACAGCAACAACAAGAACCGCAAGAACAATAACCAGCAACGCTATTATAGCAACCAGCACCCGTACTACCAGCAGAACAACAATGACAATGACAATGCCCCGCGAGACAACAGAGGCTATCAGCAGGATAAAAACGGATATCAGGACAGACACCCACAGGAACAGCGTGAAAAGGCATACGACTTCGAAGGAATTCTGAACGGCATGGGAGTTCTTGAAATCATGCAGGACGGATATGGGTTTCTCCGTTCTTCCGACTATAACTATCTTTCATCGCCTGATGACATTTACGTATCGCAATCGCAAATCAAACTATTCGGACTGAAAACCGGAGATGTGGCAGAAGGCTCTATCCGTCCGCCCAAAGAAGGCGAAAAATACTTCCCGCTGGTAAAGGTTTCGAAAATTAACGGGAAAGACCCGTCGGTTGTACGTGACCGCGTTCCCTTTGATCACCTTACACCTCTTTTCCCCGATGAAAAATTCAACCTTTGCAAAGGATATGACGATAACCTGTCAGCACGAGTAGTAGACCTGTTCGCTCCTATCGGCAAAGGACAGCGCGCCCTCATCGTGGCGCAGCCCAAAACCGGCAAGACCATCCTGATGAAAGACATCGCCAATGCCATTGCCGAAAATCATCCAGACGTATACATGATCATGCTGCTGATTGACGAGCGCCCGGAAGAGGTTACCGATATGGCACGCAGCGTAAAAGCCGAAGTCATTGCCTCAACTTTTGACGAACCCGCAGAACGCCACGTAAAGATTGCAGGCATTGTTCTGGAAAAAGCAAAGAGAATGGTTGAATGCGGACACGATGTGGTAATATTCTTAGACTCCATTACCCGGCTGGCACGCGCATACAATACCGTTTCACCGGCTTCGGGCAAGGTTCTGTCGGGCGGCGTGGATGCAAATGCACTGCACAAGCCCAAAAGATTTTTCGGAGCGGCACGAAACATTGAAAACGGCGGCTCGCTAACTATCATTGCTACAGCTCTGATTGACACCGGATCGAAAATGGACGAGGTTATCTTTGAAGAATTCAAGGGTACGGGCAACATGGAACTCCAGCTTGACCGCAACCTTTCAAACAAACGAATATTCCCGGCTGTCAATATTGTGGCTTCAAGCACCCGCCGCGATGATCTGTTGCATGACAGGCAAACACTTGACCGCATGTGGATTCTGCGCAAATATCTGGCAGACATGAACCCGATAGAGGCCATGACATTCGTAAAAGACCGTTTGGAAAAAACCAAAGACAATGAAGAGTTTCTTATGAGCATGAACTCATAAACACATATTCTGACTATTTACCGAGAGTGACATGGAAGAGCATCAATTTCTCCTTTGCCACTCTTTTTTTATCATTTTCGAAAATGGCATTCATAATGCCGTTTGCCGGCAGCCAAGTCACAGCAAGCTGACATCAAGGATCAGTAACAATACAGTATAAGATATAATTCTGATTTATAAGATTATAGTTCTTAATGGCACCGTGAATCCTACCTGATTACCTTGACAAGAAGTATCTCATCGGTAGAATCGCCTACCCGGAAACGTTCATCGGTACGTTCGCCCACCAGCCATACAATTTTATCGCCACTGCACAGCACCCATTGGTTCTCTTTCTGATATAATGAAAACTTACGGTCGGTCATATAATCGCTCAGTTTCTTCTGCCCCCACATGCCGAAAGGTATGAATTTATCACCAGGCATGACACGCCTTAACTGCAACGAACAAGCCAGGCGCGAAGCATCTACACAAGCCGTATTCCTGTCGCGGGGGATCACAAAACCGGCAGTACGCTTCACCTTTTTCCAGCTTATCATACCCGCTTCGTGAGGAAGACGCAAGACGCCTTCTGTCCCCTCTATTCTGATAACGGGATCATCTGTCCGTTTGACAACCAACGGACAGAGCAACCAGCATTTCCTGTCACGAATCACCTCATGAGTGGCTGACAGGAAACGCCGTCCCGGCTCCGATTCGGCCGAAGCATAAATATCGTCAAGCTGTGAAGCGTTGAATCCATATGGCGAAAACAGTTCGTATAGCAGGGCATGGGGCGCTTCACAGTCCATGCACGCAGCAATATCCACGCACAATATACCATCGGGCCGCGCACACGTAACCTGTCTTATCTTCCGATCCATCACCTTATTATATATGAGAGCTACATCTGAAAGCCTTGAAGCTGCCAGTGCTATGCTTTCCCTTACTGAAGGATTGACGGTCTCCATCAGCGGCAACAGGTTCAAACGCACTTTGTTGCGCTTGCAGCCATCATGCAGGTTGGTACTGTCGGTAACATATTCCTCATGCACTGCATCCAGATAACGCAGAATATCCTTGCGTGATACGCACAAGAACGGACGAACTACAAAGCCATTTCTGGAACGCATACCTTTCAGTCCGTTTATCCCCGTACCGTGCATCAGGTTCAAAAGAAACGTCTCTACGCTGTCATCACGATGATGAGCCACGACAATAGCATCTGCCCGCAGATCTTGTCGTTTTTGTTCAAAGAAATCATAACGAAGCACGCGCGCGGCCATCTCTATCGAAATTTTGTGCTGTGCCGCATATTCAGCAGTCTGAAAATGCACGACATGAAGACTTACCCCTTTTCTTTCGCAAAGGCTGCGCACGAAAGCCTCGTCACGGCAGGCCTCATCACCGCGAAGATGAAAGTTGCAATGCACGGCTTCGCAAGAATAGCCTAAATCAAGGAGTACGCACAAAAGCGCCACCGAGTCAGCCCCGCCGCTCACTCCCACAATCACCTTGTCATTGGCCGACAACAGATGCTCAGACGCTATGTATTTTGCTACAAGTTCAGTAAACATGCCACAAAAATAGCGGTAAAATGTAAAACAGGCGTAATAAACAACCGGTTATTTTTCCTTATCGGAAGAACAAAAGCAAAAGCTTATTTAAAAACATTCTAAATAAGTTTGAGAAATAACACGAATCGCATATCTTTGCAATCAAATTAGTTTTTAATTATTTTATGCGATTATCTGAACTCAAAACAGGAGAAAAAGGAGTCATTGTAAAAGTACTTGGTCACGGAGGTTTTCGCAAACGCATTGTCGAAATGGGGTTCGTAAAAGGGAACGCCGTAGAAGTGATACTGAATGCTCCCCTCAAAGATCCTATAAAATACCGTATACTTGGTTATGAAATATCTCTTCGCCGTCAGGAAGCGGCCATGATAGAAATTATCAGCGAAAAAGAGGCACGAACCCAAATCAAGGCAGAATTCAATCAGGGCATACCCGAAGACATTCCCGTACTGGAAGAAATGATTGATCTGGCCCGCCACAAACGACGCACCATCAATGTAGCACTGGTAGGAAATCCCAATTGCGGAAAGACTTCGCTTTTCAACATCGTATCGGGACTTCACGAACACGTGGGCAACTACAGCGGCGTTACCGTTGATGCCAAAGAAGGTTTTTTTGAATTCCAGGGATACCGTTTCCGCATCGTTGATCTGCCTGGCACCTATTCGCTGTCGGCCTATACACCTGAAGAAATGTACATACGCCGCCACATTATTGAAAAAACGCCCGATGTGATTGTCAATGTGGTAGATACCTCGAACATTGAGCGCAACCTATATCTGACCACACAGCTGATTGATATGAACGTGCGCATGGTAATAGCTCTGAACATGTATGACGAACTGGAAGCCAGCGGAAACAAACTGGACTACCGCACATTGGGAAAAATGCTGGGAGTACCGATGGTTCCTACCGTATGCCGCAGCAATAAAGGTATAGACCACTTGTTCCACGTGGTTATCAACATCTACGAAGGAGGAGACTTTCTTGACAAGAACGGAAACATTAATCCGCAAATTCTGAAAGAGCTGCAAGACTGGCACAAGAAAGACGTGCGTGAGACCGTTCATGAAAGTCACATGGCCGACTTCACGCATAATTATGAAAACGGCAACAAAAAAGAACGCCATTTCTTCCGCCATATTCACATCAACCACGGTCCCGAACTGGAAATGAATATTGATGAAGTGAAAAAAGCCATCAGTAAGAACGAAGATATCCGATACAAATACTCCACCCGATTCCTTGCCATCAAACTTCTTGAAAACGACAAACAGATAGAACGCATTATACGCGAATTGCCCAATCAGGAAGAAATCTTCAGAGTGCGCGACAAGGCAGAAAAACGTATCAAGGAAACACTGAACGAAGACAGCGAATCGGCACTGACCGATGCCAAATATGGCTTTATAGAAGGAGCGCTGCGTGAAACATTCGTTGACAATCACATGAAGAAAGAAGAAATCACACGGGTAATAGACTCGGTAGTAACCCACCGCATATGGGGATTCCCGTTTTTCTTCTTCCTGCTCTACATCATCTTCGAAGGTACTTATGTGCTTGGAGACTATCCGATGAAAGGGATAGAATATCTGGTAGAACAGTCGGGCATATTCATCCATGCAAATATGGCCGATGGCCCGTTAAAAGATATGATAGTTGACGGAATCATCGGGGGTGTAGGAGGCGTTATCGTATTCCTGCCCAACATTCTTCTGCTGTATTTTTTCATATCTATTATGGAAGACTCCGGATATATGGCACGCGCAGCTTTCATCATGGATAAAATCATGCACAAAATGGGCTTGCATGGCAAATCGTTCATTCCACTTATCATGGGATTCGGATGCAATGTTCCGGCCATAATGGCATCACGCACGATAGAAAACCGCAAGGCGCGTCTTGTCACGATGCTCATCACCCCATTAATGTCGTGCAGTGCCCGTCTTCCAATCTATCTGGTACTTATCGGAGCATTCTTCCCTCACAGCGGAAGCCTTGTACTCCTTATCTTGTATGCAACAGGAATCCTGTCTGCCATTATCATGGCCCACCTGTTCAGCCGTTTCCTAATAAAAGGTGATGACACTCCGTTTGTAATGGAACTCCCTCCATACCGCATGCCTACAAGCAAATCCATACTGAGACACACATGGGAAAAGGGACGGCTTTACTTGAAAAAAATGGGAGGCAACATAATAACAGCCTCTATCATTATATGGTTTTTAGGATACTATCCGAATCATGAAGCATACGCCACTGCAGCCGAGCAACAGGAGAACTCTTACATCGGACAAATAGGAAAAGCCATAGAACCAGTTATAAAACCTATAGGATTTGACTGGAAAATGGGAATAGGCCTGCTTTCCGGAGCCGGAGCCAAAGAACTTGTAGTAAGTACACTTGGAGTTCTGTATGCCAATGAAAGTGACGTAGAAAGCGTTAATCTGGCCGACAAACTCACGATAACTCCATTGGCTGCATTCTGTTACATGTTGTTCACATTGCTTTATTTCCCATGCATAGCTACCATTGCTGCCATAAAAGGCGAAACCGGAAAATGGAAATGGGCCATGTTTACAGCCGGATATACCACCCTGCTGGCATGGATAGTATCTTTCGTAGTATACAGAGCAGGTTCACTGCTGTTGGGTTAACATTAACTCCAGAACCATGAACATACAGGAAATTGCAGTTTTTATAATAGTCTTTGGATGTGCAACTCTTGCAGGGACACGCATTTACCAGACATTTACCAATATTCGTCATCATAATAAAAGCCAGTGTGACAGTTGCATCTCCGATTGTAAACTACGAAATGAAACGCAACACAAGAAACAAAAGCATGAAAAAAGAAGTCATAGCATAATAAAAAGTTCCAATGAATAGTTGTAATATATAAAAATTTGTACTACCTTTGCGAATCCAAAACAACAGGACTTACAAAGTCAACCTGTCAATGGTTCCTTGACCGAGTGGCCAGGTAGCGGTCTGCAAAACCGTTCACGGCGGTTCGAATCCGCCAGGAACCTCCTTATCAGGGAAGGAAGTTTGGGTGAGTGGCTGAAACCAGTAGTTTGCTAAACTGCCGTACGGGTAACCGTACCGGGGGTTCGAATCCCCCAGCTTCCGCATTGAACCGGCGCTTTCGTCTAGCGGCCAGGACACATGCCTCTCACGCATGGA
>CAYUIJ010000079.1:0-9434 GCA_964444735.1 uncultured Bacteroides sp.
CGGTTTTATCCAATCAGCCAGGATTTCCGAATTTCGCAAAAGAGATATTTTGCGATAAACCCGCAACAGAAAATTCTGGGGGGAATGACGATGGAATTGCCGAATCCTAAAACAGATCATATCGGAAAGAGTTGTATCGATGTTCAAAAAACTTGTTTCTATCGCTACCGCAATTTAACCTTGCTCAGGAGCAGTTTTTCCGCAAGCTGTAGGATACTTGCCGGTGGGAAATGCGCCTGTTACAGTGCGCGCAGCGACAGAAGTACCCTCAGCACGAACAGAGAATAACAAGGGAGGTATCTCATTCATGCAAAAGACGAAGTTAGGCGTAACCGTTGGAGCTCTCGGGGCAATCACTTACTTTGCCGGTTTTTTTAGCGGCTATACGGTTGCGATTATTTTAGCTGGCTATGTATTACTCTTTGAGGAAAATGCATGGCTGAAAAGGAGTGTTGTAAAGGCGATTGTTCTGTTGGCACTCTTCTCCGTTACTATTGGAATGATCAATTTAATCCCTGACGCGATTGGTTTTATCGACAGGATTGCAAATGTGTTCAATGGCAATTTTTCCCTGGATGTTGTGAACCGCATTGTGTCGGTTGTGGTTACCGCGCTCAACATTCTTGAGAAGATTTTATTCTTGGGGTTTGGCTTCAAGGCATTGAATGAGAGGACGATTGTGATTCCTTTCATCGATTCTAAGGTAAGTAAGTATATGGGGTAAATTCATGCCATATTGAATCGGCACAAATTCCATGCAAGTTGTGAACAGATCCTAGGGAGACCAGTGAAACACCTAAATATAGATTTCAAGAGGAGAATGAACATGTATTGTCCTAAATGTGGCAGCGAGTTGCATAATGGAAGTAAATTCTGCAGTACTTGTGGTGAGCGGCTTTCAGAAGAGGTTCAGGAAGTGGAGGCCAGTGTAAATGATGCAGCTGAGACAGAATCTCCTGTATCTCATCCCGACGTCTCTAAAAACGCGGCGAAGGAAAAGAAGTTTGCGAAGATTTGGAAAAAAATAGGTGGAAAAAAAATAATTGGCGTTGCTACTGTTGCGATTGTTGTGGCCGCCATTTTTGGAGTGTGGGCGATAGTCTCGAATAAAAGCAGAGATAATGCGTATGTATATCTCTCGGATGGCAGCTATGAATTGCTCACAAGCCTCGGGGAAGATCAAGCGATTGAAATTGCCTCAAGCAAATCTGGTATTTCAACAGACAATCTTCTCTCTTTCAGCCCCAGTGGAGAATATGTATATTACTTCACGAAAGTCGACAGCGACTCCGGGACAGGGTCTCTGTGTCGTGCTGAGTATGCCAAATTAAGGAAGGATTCCAATAAGAACGAAAAGTACATCGAGACCATTGCAAGTAATGTTTCACTTGGATTTCGTTTCATAAACGGAGACGCTGTGCTATATGAGAATGGTGATGACACACTCTATTATTTTGACGGCAAAGAGGCGGTACAAGTCGCAAAAAATGTAAATGAATACTATACTGTTGATGAATCCGATCAGATCGTGTACACATCGGGCGATGACTCCGAAGGTTACACCCTCTACGGGATAACCTTGGATGATATTAGTAATAAAGTGAAGTTGGCTGGCAATGTCTCATATGTTTACGATGCATCCGATTTCAATAATATTCTATACGTAAGAAAAGAAGATAGCTATGAAGACAGCGAAGAGGATAGCCTTGATGAGGACAGCAAAGCGTATAGCCTTTATGTGGTTGGCTTTTCCAAGGAGACTGAAAAGCTGGTCGATGGCGTAAGCAATTTAACAAAATTAGGAGAGAAAACTTATTTTACCGCTAAGAATGGCGAAAAGCTTAGCCTTTATGATTTCGTTGATGACGCTCACGCTGAAGAGGACGCGGGACTCAAAGAACCCGACCGTGATGATTTTAGCGTCCCCGAATATAGTTATGAAATGATAAGTGGGTCAGACTTGTCTGAGAGTGATTTTGATGAGCTCTACACATCGTGCACATTGGACTTGTATTGGTATGGTGAAGATACATGGTACTGCTATTCCATGGAAGAGGCTCTTGATCTTGAATGGGGTGAAGACGGTGAAAATACCGACGCAATACATACAGCCACCCAAAGTTTTATCGACAAATTTGGGAGTACCGCGGATGAAGATGGCTATATTCTTGTCACCGATGAAGTGAAGGCAGCCTTAAAAGAAATCAATAAACATGGCGACGACCCAGAAGCCGAATGGAGATGGCTTTGGCTTTGTTATAACAAATACCAATCTGGATCAACTACTGATTATGACGCGTACAGCGAGGCTTCGGACAAGTGGAATGACGCGGAAGACAGAATTTCTATGCGTGAAGAACTGCAGGATAAAGAAAATGATTATGACGTTTCTACGCTCTACTGTTTCGATAATGGAAATCTGACTTCGGTGAACGAAACCGTCTTGGATGCTGTATCGTATGATGGCGGTATCATGTTTAATACCACGGATATGATTTCGAACACCGTCAAGCTTGAGAATTTATTCTCGTTCGATGATGTATATAGCTTATTTAGCATCGACGAGGAAGCTGAGAATTATATCGCTCTTGCGGACGGAACAGTGGTCAGAATGTCTGACTCAGCAGCCGAATCATTTTCCACTGCATACTATGACAGCTTTGCGAGGCTTTATTTTAGAAATAGTGAGGTGTTCTTAAGCGAAGGAGATGGAACCTTATCCGTAGCAACAATCAGCGGGGGAACTGTCGGGGATTTTAGCGCGGTTACTGATGATGCCGATATTGTAAGTTTTGACGAAGATGCTCTGTACTACGCAAGCGGTTTATACGACAACAACGGCATGACCTACTGTGATCTATATTCTTATGACAAAAATGAAAACACTCGCATAGCAAGAGACGTTATGGGGGAAAATGTGAACCTATATGATGACGGTGTTGTGCTCGCCTATACAGGATACCGAAGCCACTACGGTTATGAACTGACTATGTTCGATTCAAAAGGTGAGCCAACCTTGATAGGCGAAGACATTACACAGTATGTAAGGATAGATAAATCTACATTGTTGTACGTATCCGATGGGGAGCTGTATTCCTTCAACGGAAAAGAGAAAAAATTAATAGCAAGCGATGTGGACTGGCTCTGGAGTAAAAATTCCATGGGGATTGGCAAGACACTCGGATATGAGGCTGGGGGTTATTTTGATGATTATTATGGCGACTATGATGATTATTATAGCGGTTACTAATTTCAATCTATCCACATGGAAGGCAGGCGAATCCGGAGGGATACGTTCATCACGTTACTGAAAATGACAAATACCCGCCCAAATAGTGAAACAAAAATGAAGGTATGGCGGACGCGAGATTTGTCGCTGCGGTGAGTGTGCTCGATAAGGGCACCGTGTTCTGAATTGGTTGTGTTGCACAGATTCCTGCAGATTTTACGTTTGTGCCGCTTTGGGCGAAAAATCGTTTCGCTTGTTGACTTGCTGATGAATGCGCACTGTGTCAGTTCAGTGCGCGTTTGCCTTCATAGGGAAATAAAACTGAATGATCGGAGAGACGAAAGTATTGAAAGAAAAAATCGATAACAATGTCAGCCGAAACGAAGGTTCGGAATCTATAGATAAATTACCTCCATCAGAGAAAACGACTTCTATAAAGAAATCCGGCGGCAAATCCCTTCACAGCTTCTTTAGATGTTTTTTCTCGGTTTTGTTCGGTTTGATATTGAGCATTCTGATTGTGCTGGACGAGTTTCTGATATTCGTCCGTGCTTTAAATGGCAATATTATATTACCTTCAGTATGGATCATTCATAGTGAAACCATTACGTCCTTCTTTGATTCGTGGGTATCTCTCCTGCTGTGTGTTCTTTTACCGTTGATCCCGATATTGATACTGCTGCTAATCAACTCCCATAAGATACGGAAGCTGTTCCTCGCCATTGGGTGCTGCGGGATTGCATCAGCGATTCTCAATATCATTGCGGTTATTTTCAGGACACCCGCGATCAAATTATTGCCTGATGATTGGCAAAATACTTTTGTGAGCGCAACATCGGCATTCAAGGATTTCTTTGTTGTCTGTACAATTTTCCTGATGGTAACCGGTGCAGCCTTTATCTCAATATATTCCTGCATCATGGCCATAAAAGGAGGCAAACATGAAAAAGCTGCTTAAAAGATTCATGATTTTTTTCACGATTGCCCTTCTTTTGTTTGTCGCCTTGATACTCGCATGGGCATTCTTTATCTATCCCCATTTCTTTGATGAAACCGATGATGCTAGGGAAGCTGAATCCGGATTTTCTGAAATTACAGAGGGCTCAAAGCATGTGGATTTTGACGAGTCCAATGGGATGCTCTATGCGAACAATGAAATCGTATTCATGATAAAAGAATCGGCTTCTGACGAAAAACGAGCGGCCTTGCTTGACTCCTTGGACGCAGAGATAGATGACACCATGGCCGATATTGGTGTCTACCGATTGGTCTACAGCAATGCGATGACATATGATGAGTTGGAATCTCTTGTGCGGAAACTCAAATCGGAGCCGATTGTTGAAGACGCCTATCTAAATACAGTGACAGAATTTAGCAATGATGCTGAGGGTTCGGATGATGACTTCGAATACGCGGAACCTGTTTATCCCAACGACAAGTGGAATGGAGATGCATGGAATGTCGCTGTTCCCCGAGGTGAAAATTGGGGAATGGAGGCAATCGACGCACCGGGCGCGTGGGGATATTTGAATCAAATGCGAACAGTCAAAATAGGTCTAATTGATACGATGCCGGATATCTCACATGAAGACTTAAAAGATGTATTTGCAAATAGCAGCTGCTTGTTTATAGACGAGTCAACCGGTGTTTGCAATACCAATAAATATTCTGTTCCGGCTGAGGATCATGGGACACACGTTTCGGGCACCATGAATGCGATGTGGAACAATGACAGCATTGGTGTTTCCGGTGTTATGGGCGGAAAAGGAGAATTGTACCACAGTGCCGTGTACTATGATCTGAACGGAAAGATATCGACAAGATTAACAACCGCATACAGCTATCTCTTAGCACTGAAAACACTGATTGATCAGGACGTTCAAGTGATAAACATCAGTCAACACACCAACCGTCTGATTGGTTTTGCTGCCAGCCATGGGAATCAAAATGCAATCAACTACTTATCTATGCAGGCTGATTTAACGGAGAAAGCTCTGTCGCGGATTATTACTTCCCGAGAGGCGGCTCATAAACCTGATTTTGTAATCTGCGTTTCTGCGGGAAACAGCAATAACACCTACTATTACAAGGATGATAAAGAAACATACGGATACAGAGAAAAAATGACCGTATGGGAATCTATTAAGTATATGTTTGGCTGGAGAGGGGAAATAGGCAATTCTCTTGCTCAGTACAACAATTTCCTGAGTCTTATGGATGCTGATTCCGTAAAGAACAGGCTTATTGTTGTTGGCGCTGTCG
Organism: uncultured Bacteroides sp.; assembly: GCA_964444735.1. GTDB lineage: Bacteria > Bacteroidota > Bacteroidia > Bacteroidales > Bacteroidaceae > Phocaeicola_A. Next base: position 5,492 of record CAYUIJ010000079.1, read on the forward strand.
GAATCGACGCATTGACATCAACCTCGACTTATACACAGTATTCCTATGCTGATTTTTCTAATGTCGGGACCAGAGTTGATATTGTTGCGCCGGGTGTTGATGTGTATAGCAGTGTTCTGGGCGGTTATACTCCATTAGATGGAACGTCAATGGCTACTCCCCATGTTTCAGGTGTAGCCGGATTGGTTTTTGCTTGCAATCCATCTCTGTCCGGTCCGGATGTCAAAAACATTGTAATCGCATCAGCTACTGGTCGCTATTACCACGGAGGCGATTACAGTGGCTTACTGAACGCTAACACATCGGTAGTAAATGCCTTAAAAACTGTTGATACATCTGTCTCAAAAGTGATTGAAGAAGAAGTTGATAATGGGCTTGATCTGTGCTTTGTTGTTGACACCACAGGTTCGATGGGCGATGATATTGCGAATGCCAAAGAAAATATGGAGGACATTCTGGAGCATCTTGCGGAAAAAACAGAAAATTATCGTGTTGCATTAATTGATTATCGCGATTACCCTGAAAGGACAGATGATTCCCGTGATTATCCATATAAAGTACAATTGCACTTCACTACAAACAATGAATCGATAACGGATGCTATCGATGATTTAGATTTAGGAGATGGCGGTGACAACGAGGAAACGGTTTATTCCGCATTGATGGCAGCCGTCGGACTCGATTGGCGTAGTGATGCAAAAAAAGTAATTATTATAATGGGCGATGCGGCCCCGCTGGATCCTGAACCAACATCAGATCTCACATATGACGATGTCTTGCTCGCTTTATTCAATGCGGATATCAGTTTGGATTACGAGGACTCTGACAAGCGCGTTGTGGATTCGTTCGATACAAGCCTGATCAACGTCTTCTCGATTGGAACAGATGCGAGTTCTGACGCGGCTGATTTCTTCGAGAAAATTTCCACCAATACCGGAGGAAGTTATGCAAGTGTAGAAGATGCCTCTGAGGTCAGCGATGCAATTATTGACTCTATTGAACAAATAGAGGTTGATACAAAAATTACCGTAGATGCTGATTTTGGAGACACGATGGCGAACCAGAAAATCAATCTTTACTCCGGGAATGATTATTTATTCACAGTCGAAACGAATGATAACGGTCAAGTTGTGATTGATTCTATGGAAGCGGATACATACAGGTGGACATGTAATAGTTTGTACGGCGGAGGCAGCATTGATATTGACGCAAATAGCAGGGATGCTACAGTTCTTATAACGAAAACATACTGGTTTGCACCTCTGGTTCAGTTCTGGTATCAACATACAGTGGCTATCATCATGGTGCTGCTCGGGTATTTCTTCCTATGCGCACTTATCCCTTTCCTGATAAAGAAGGTGCGTTCGCTCGTTTTGAATAAAAAAAGACCTGCTCCTGTCAACATGGAGCCGGCGCAAAGCGGGAAGATGACCGCTGAACCCGTCATATTGCCGGATTCTGAGTCAAAAGTCTCTGAGCATGATGGCATTCCATGCCCCAACTGTGGTTTTCAGGCAAAATCAGGTGATCGATTCTGTCAGAAATGCGGACATCGTTTGGGTTCGGACTAAGTCAGTAACCTTTATGCTACGAAACAGGGCGGTTGTAATGGGGAAAGTTTCGTATGGGTGGAGGCCGAGAGATTGACCGCTCGCTGGCAATTGTGCAGTCGTTCCCTCCCGCGGGGGGCGTAATGAAATAACCCCTCCTAGTATAATAATGATATAGTCCAAAGACGGCGCTGCAATAGACAACCGGACGAAAATAAGGTAAAATAAAGAGGATAGGATAAAAGATGTACTTCTCCTCAGGAAGTCGATTTTTATCGGCTTATACCTGTTAATAAGTCAATTAGTCCATCTAATGAAGAATTATGATTAAGCTGGTTGGGAGCTGTCTTGTCGGTTATGCCTGTATCATATGCTAGGTTGTGTATTCATTGAAATGGAATGGATGTCTATCGGAAAGGAGTCTTTATGACTGATTTGTACATTGCTGTCGGCATAGACGTCGGAGCTGATTTCAGCTTTATGTCCATCGCTCTGTCGAACCAAACATTTGTGGGAAAACCTTTAAAGATCACCCACTCAAATCTGAACTCTCTTGAAGCTGCTGTTTCAAAAATAAAAGAAGCAGAAGAGTCAAATTCTTTGAAAGCTCACATCTTTCTCGAATCTACAGGAATTTATCACTACCCACTCTTCTTCTATCTTTGTGATAGAGGATTCAATGTTTCTGTCATTAATCCTATCATTACTAATAGTACAAATTTAAACATTCATAAAGTGCATAATGATAAAATTGATTCAAAAAAGTTAGCTTTAATTGCTTTGAAACCTGATTTGAAAGTTTCTGTTATGCCATCTGATTTCGTTCTGAACATCAGAAATCTTATCAGAGAGTATTACCGTATAACAGACCGACGTTCAGCTTAAGTCAATAAACTCACTGCTGTTCTAAAAGTTTCTTTTCCCGAATATATTGGTGTTTTCTCAAAAATTACTGTAAACACCTCGCTTGCTTTGCTTTACATGTACTCCTCGGCTGATGCAATGCTTTCTGCAAGAAAATCAAATGTTGTATAGCTCATCAGGAAAACTGCATACTTTGGTGAAGCCTATGCCGAAAAGCAATATGACAAGCTTATCGCAGCTGCAAAATCAGCAAAGGTATTCGGTCGTTCACTCCCAAGCGACGAAGAGCTGATACGGCTGTATATCTCAATGATAAGAACCCATGACAATGCTGCTGAACAAATCATGCAATCCGTAAAAAATATTGTTGAAAGTCGCCCTGATGAATTATTTATTAAGCAAATAAGACTGCTTGAAACGATCAAAGGCTGCGGCTTTCTTTCTGCTGTTACTTTGATGTGCGAGATCGGTGATTTCAGCGTGTTTTCATATCCGAAAAAACTTTATGCTTATCTGGGACTCAACCCTGCCGTTAAACAACCTGACAAGTTTAACGGTACCAATGTAAAGCTTTCCAAACGCGGCTCAACTCTTGCCAGAAGAGCTCTTCATATGATGACTCTCAACAACATTTGCATTTATCGCAGCGGTGAACCTAAGAATCCTGTGATCCGTTCTTACTACGAAAAGAAATGTATTTCAAAGCCTAAGATGATTGCCTTATCTGCCGTTATTCACAAGCTTTGCAATATCATTTTTGCCATTCTCAAGAGATATCAAATCTTTTGAAATCATTACTCCTAAACAGCATATTTTTTCTTATTACTTAAATCACAACTCTGCTGTCTAAACTTTCATTTACATAGTTCCTTTGACTGTTGCCTTTCAGTGAAGGCCTGCTTTGCTGTACCTTATTGCTATTTGTGAACTTTTTGTAAATCCTGTCCCCTGCCTATTGACTTTTCTTAGCTGGACTTTCTATCGCGAACCTTTGTGCTAAGTATACAGATATGGTCTGCAAAAGTCAAAGCACTGAAATTCAGAAAAATGAAGTAAAAACACCCGAAAATGACGTAATATCCGCATTTATTCAGAACAAGCGTTCTTTAGTAAAAAAATAAATTTGTATAAATGCGTAAACCGGGCGATAAAATTTCTGCACCTGTTTTTCTTACTGTCCCGAAAAAGTAGTTGACAAGAAAAATAAAAAATGAAATAATGGCGGCGGTTTTTATAATCAAACCAAAATATTTTCATAGGAAGAAGGAAGTAAATTGAGAAAATCATTAGCGACACTCACGTCTGCGGTTATTGCGATATGCATGGCTTCAATGCCTGTTTCTGCCGCAGAATTTAAGCCGGCAGATGTATGAAAGGGATGAAGACAGAGACCGAAACATCCGGATATTGTGGAATATACGGAGACAATGTAACATGGAAACTGGATACATCAACGGATACATTGACAATAAGCGGTATCGGAAATATGTATGACTATGGAAACAGTCACATAAATGTATTCGGATTTG
>CAYUIJ010000080.1:0-9120 GCA_964444735.1 uncultured Bacteroides sp.
TATCCGAAAATCTCTTATGGAGGATAGAAGAATCATAAAACAAAGCGGCAAAATTATATATATTATAGGCAAAGAGTCAATTTTTTATAATAACCTTACGAAGAAAATACTTTACAAGGTTGAATGCGATAAAATTTTTATTGAAATTGCAGAGTCTATAGGTTTGCAAATAGAGGATGTCATTCACATCGAACTTGATAAAAAGGAAACTGTTGCGCGTCCTCGCTCATCAGACAAATACTATGAAACGGCTATTATAATGAGTAAATAGACACTCATTAACAATTATTCTTAGAGGTGAGTGTCAGATTCATGATAGGAGTGCAACCTTCTTTCCTTTCTTCCTGCCACGCTTCAGGGACAGAGGAAAGAGAGAAAGCATGGCAAGAGTCATCCGGCAATATATCCTGAAAGTAACCGGCCTCAGAAAGCTGACGGACGGATTTATTAAAGAAGTCCGATACAAGATAAACGGAGGCCAAGGAAAAAAACCGGACTCCATGCCGGGAGCGTTCCTGCTCAATTGGTGACTGTAATCCGGATTGGTAAACGTGACGGAAACTGTTACGGTTACAGATGGCACGCCAGGGCGGACAAGCGTGACAGGACAATACTCTCTTATTCCATCAGTATCCGCGGCTCCGGATGAATCGGGCAGTCACCGGACAGGACAAAGGTTGGGAACTGTATCTTGCCACGGATCATGCGGGTTAGGAGGACATCGTGGAAAAACACGTTATATGCGGGTGCTTGATTGCTGATAAATATTTAAAAGTTATCAATGAAAAATTGATATCAGAAGATTCATGTATATATTTGTATCATTTCAAAATAGAAATATAAAATAAAGGGTTATGAAAAAAATTTGCTTTTTACTGTTTGCCTGTATTATCGGTTTGGAAGCTTCCGCACAGATGATGCGTTCATTTGATGCTAAGGCTAATTTGCGTTCAGATTTTGGTTTTGGAGTAGGCTTAACTGTCAATATGATGGTTCCTCATTTGGATATAGCGCCTTCATATAATTATTATTTTAGAGATGGAAAGAATGCATGGCATTTGGATGCAGATTTGCACTATAATTTTAATATAGATCCGTTGGTAGAGCTTTATCCGTTGGTTGGTGTGAGCTGTTTTTATTGCGGAAAAGGATATGCAGGATTAAATCTTGGTGCGGGTGTGACATATAATTTCTCATCGGAATGGGCTTTAAAAAGCGAATTGAAGTATCAATTTGTGAAGCATTGGGATGATTTGTTTTTTAGTGTAGGAGTCTCTTATCGTTTTTAGAAACTGTTACTGTGCAACAACGCTATAATGGTAGGGTCGTATACTCCATAATATAGATTGATTATCAGTCTATTATAAAATTATGCACGGATTTACGCATATAGTCTGGCAATTTCAATGTGTGATTCCCTTGTTCATGGAACGAGAATTTAATCAAGGAAAACAGTTGTTGGGGAAATTCCTGACAACTATATCACCAAGAGTAAACAGGGGTTGATGATAATAAGTAGTGATTGCGAGAATTTTAGCTATATTTGCGAGTAGAATATCAATGGTTACTGAAACTGTTATAAAATAAATTCGCCGTTTATGACCGTAATTTGAAAGAATTAAGAAGTACAGGAGTCGTTATGAGAGCCAAGGACTTACGCATCCCCTTGGCGGAACACTTTCAATTGACGGAAGAGGAGATGAAGCGTGGTATCTTTCTGGAAATGGCAAAATATTCTTTGATCGCCTTTCATGGGCTTTGTCGTATCTTTTCATTGCAGGGCTTGTGGGGAAAGCCAAAAAAGATGATTATCACAATTAATGTTAAAGTTGATTTTTATTGCTGTTTTTACATATTACTTTCTATATTTGCAAAAATATAATTAACATAATTATTTACTTGAAAAATCAACTTGTTATGGAGAAAAGCGAAAGTTGGCATTGTATGAGGCGGCATGTCTTGTTTGCCGTTTGTCTCCTTGCCACACAAGCGGTTATGGCAAATCCGGCGGTAGGGGGGGGGTAATTTAATCTTTCCCACACAGCAGAATCAAGACACAGAAAAGACTATTAAAGGAAAAGTTACCGATGCCGATGGTGAAGCACTGCCGGGAGCAAACATTCAAATTGAAGGTACTCAAAGAGGATGCACCACAAATTTCAACGGTGAATACACTCTGAAAGTCCCGGTGCAATGCAGACTGATTGTCTCATTCATCGGCATGAGTACTCAAATCATTGCATATAACGGTCAAAGTGTTGTAAATGTTGTTTTGCAGGAAGATTCCAAACAGATTGGCGAAGTGGTGGTAGACGGCTACTTTACCCGTAAGACCGAAGGTTTTGCCGGTGCCGTAACAACAATCAGGAAAGAAGACTTGCAAAAAGTTCATACGGCGAACATCTTTACCACTTTGAGTGCTTTGGATGCCGGTTTCAAAATTACAGAAAACAACCTTGCAGGTTCAGACCCGAACTCACTTCCGGACTTCACAATCCGTGGTAAAGGCTCTTTCCAAGAAGGATCCTCGGCTCCGTTATTTATTCTAGACGGTTTCGAAACAACCATTCAGAAAGTATATGACATGGACGTGAACCGTATTGAAAGCATTACCATATTGAAAGATGCTTCAGCTACTATCCTTTACGGATCACGTGCGGCGAACGGTGTTGTGGTTATTGAAACCGTAAAACCGAAACCCGGGCAACTTCGCGTTACATACGACTTTAAACCAACGATTGCCATTGCGGACCTTACGGATTACGACCTGATGAATGCCAGTGAAAAACTGGAATACGAACGCTTGGCAGGGCTTTATGATCCGGTGAAAGATAATTTGGAAACGACTTACAACCGCCAGCAGAAATATTATAACAAATACAGGAACATACTGGAAGGCGTAGATACTGACTGGCTTGCACAGCCTGTAAGAAACGCGTTCAGCCATACTCATTCCCTTGTGGTTGAGGGAGGGGCTGAAAACGTAATTTACAGTATCGATGGTTTCTATGACAAGAACAATGGCGTAATGAAGGAATCAGGACGTGACCGTTACGGCTTTGGTTTTTCCCTGCAATACCGCATTAAAGACAAAATTATTGTCCGTAATTATGCCAGTTATGCCAATACGCATTCATACGACTCTCCATACGGAAATTTCAGCACTTATGCCAGCGCAAACCCCTATGAGCGCCCTTATGATGCCAATGGAAGGCTGATTCCCACATTGACAGACAACAGTCCGAACCCATTGTATGAGGCCGCTCTCCCTAATCGAAGCTTCAGCGACACCGAATATTTTGCCGATGAACTGAGCGCAGACTGGATTATCGGTAACGGATTGCGTGTTATCGGCCAGTTTCGCATAGAAAAAGGCAATGACGGCAGCGAATATTACCGTTCACCGTATTCCTCCAGATTTTTGACCGCTACGGTTGACCCGTACGATTCGGAAGCGCTCGTCTACAGACCGGTTGATCTGGCTGAAAGGGGAGAATTGAGGCTTACCAATGGTGAATACCTTAATTATGGTGGAAAGCTTACGCTGAACTATAACAAACAGATCGCTGAAAAACATATGTTGTTCTTTGGATCCGGTGCTGAGATCAACCAGCAAAAATCCAGCTCATATGGCTTTACCGCAACAGGTTTTGCTGATGACCGTTACTCCGATCCGGCTTTTGCCATTCAGTTTCAGAAAGATTCTCGTCCTACCAGCAGTGAAAGTACCGTGCGTTCAATAGGGTTTCTCGCAAACTTCAACTACATCTATGACAACCGTTATTTCATGGATTTGTCCGGGCGTTACGATGGCTCATCACAGTTTGGCACCGACAAACGCTGGGCTTCTTTCTGGAGTGTCGGTGGCGGGTGGAACATTCACAAAGAGCATTTCTGGTCAGACAATTCAGTTTTTGATATGTTTAAGATCCGTGCGTCTTACGGTGTTACCGGTAACCAGGAATTCTCGGCATATCAGGCCAAAACCATGTATCAGTATCTGACCGATCGTCTTTATAACCAACTTATTCCGGCTACTCTTATGGGGTATGGCAACCCCGACTTAAAATGGCAGAACCAATACAGTACCAATATCGGCATGGATCTGGGCATGTGGAAAAACCGTCTGTCACTTACCTTTAACTATTACTGGAAACGTACAGACGGAATGCTGACTACTATTACAGTGGCTCCGTCACTCGGTTTCCCCGGTAATTCGTTTACCAGCAACTTGGGTGAAATAAAGAATGAAGGATGGGAGTTAAGTCTTGGTGCATCTATCTTGCGTGACCAGGCAGATGACTTGGAATGGCGTGTCAATTTGCAGGCTTCGCAAAACCGGAACAAGCTGAGCAAAATCAACAATGCCTTAAGAGGTCTCAACGAGACAAATAATCAGGAAAAGACTATTCCGGGTGCCGTATATGAAGAAGGCGAATCCATGACCGCCATCAAAGCGGTTCCTTCATTGGGCATTGACCCCGCAACCGGGAAAGAAATCTATGTGAAGAAAGACGGTACCCTTACTTATGAATGGGATGCCGCAGACAAAGTGCTCTGCGGTGATACCGAACCGGATATCTATGGCAACATTTCAACCAACCTGTACTGGAAAGGATGGAACTTGAACGCTATCTTCCAATACAGCATCGGTGGTGACACTTATAACTCTACATTGTCTTCACGTGTGGAAGGTGTCAATCCGGCCTATAACGCTGACCGCCGTGTGTTGAACGACCGTTGGACAACTCCGGGGCAACATGCTCTCTACCGCAACATCCGCGATTACAGGCAGACTTATATCTCAACCCGTTTCGTACAGCGTGACAACTATCTGGATTTTTCATCACTCTCACTGTCATATGATTTTCCGAAAGCATGGATTCAGCCGTATAAGATCAGCACGCTCCGTCTGTCATTCTATGCCAATGACTTGTTTCACTTATCAACCATCAAACAAGAACGCGGATTGAACTATCCGTTCGCGCGCAGCTTTGTATTTGGCTTAAACATCAGTATTTAATTTCGTAATTGATACAAAAACATGAAAAAGTTGATTTCTATATTATCTGTTGCCGCCTTGGTGCTTTGTTCTTCGTGCAACGACTGGCTGAACGTCACGCCACAAGGACAGGTAGAGGCGGAAGATCTTTATGAGACCACCAAAGGATGTAATTCTGCCATAGGCGGTGTTTATTATACTCTGTCCGGCTCAAGCCTTTTCGGACAGACTTTGTCTTACGGGCTTATTGACGTACTTGCTCAATACTGGGATTTGTCTACCAATACCTCCCATTTCTATTACCCTGCAGCAAACTATGAATATGTCGGTCAGAATGTGGCCGGCATATTCCGGAATGTATGGTCGCAGCTCTATTATGCCATTGCACAATGCAATGCTTTCATCCATTACTCTGAACCCAATCAGGCTTCCATTGACAACTACGGCCTTTTGCTGGGCGAGGTTTACGGACTGCGCGCACTGGCTCACATGGAGTTGTTTGAAATTTACGGCCCGGTGATTCAAACAACAGCCGACTTGCAGAAAAAAGCCGTGGCCTACCGTACGGATTACGACAATGTGAGCCGGCAATTCGACACCGCAGAGACTGTCCTTCAAAAAGCCGGCGAAGACCTGGACCGTGCTCTTGAACTATTGGCCGATGATCCTATCCGTGACCCCGAAGTGGGCCGCGAAAGCGATTTGAATACTTCGGTTATTGATTATCAGGATGTGCTGAACTTTCGTGGCGCACGCATGAACTACTTCTGTGCGCTCGGTCTGAAAGCCCGCCTTGAAATGCTTCGAAAAAATACGACAGAGGCATACAGGATTGCAACAAGGATCATTGATGAAAGCAAGGATATCCTTTCTTTAGTCAATACTAACAACATCGCAAGTAACAATGAATCCAGCATCTGGAATTACAGTACCGAAATGCTGGGCTCATTCTATACAAACAACCTTTATACAATGACTGACACTTATTTCGGAATGGGAGGCAGAATGTCTCAAACCAGTACCACCGGCATATTTATCAATGATTCAAGATACGGCAATCTGGTTGATTATGTATACGGACGCCAACCAGATGGTAGCGGACAGGATATACGCCTGCTTTGGTTCTCTACAGGCAACATGCAGGAAACAGGCTGTTACGATTTCATGAAAGTAAAGGAAGCGAAAGCGCGCGTTAATATGCCGTCCGCTTATTTCCCGGAAATACCAATCATGCGGCTGTCTGAAGTCTACTACATCGCTTGCGAAGCTCAAATTGGCACGGACAACACCCTGGCTCTGCAATACCTGAACGATGTGCGTTCTACCCGCCGCCTGGAACCGTTGGAAGGATCATACTCCGATGGGGAACTCTTGGAATTTCTGGTCAGAGAGGCGCGTAAAGACTTCATAGGAGACGGACGCATGTTCTTTATGTATAAGAGGCTGTTCTATGATATCTATACATCAACGGGGCGTACGGTAACCGCCAATGAAAACATATTCGTCATTCCTATACCCGATGATGAATATGAATTCGCCGGTATGGACAAGTCGGCCAGAAATTAATTCCAACCAAATTGCACTACATTATGAAAAAAATACATTTTAATAAGAAACCGCAGATACCAAATGTCCCCGCACTCATGTGTTTGCTGCTTGCTCTGGCTTCGTGCAGCGAAAAAGATATAGACTCATTTGACAAGGGGAACAGCTATATTTACTTTGACATTCCGTACATACTTGCCTCTGATGGAACAGAAACCGTAAACCGGCAGGATAGCATCTCCTGCTCATTTGCCCTTGATGCTGAAGAAGTGAAAGACACTACGATCAAAGTTGTGGTGAAAGTCATAGGCATGGCGGCAGATTATGACCGCCCTTACAGACTTGAGATAATTGATGACAAGACTACCGCTACATCTGCCGAATGGAACCCGGATATCGTCAACAATCGATCTGTCAAGGCCGGAGAATTGACAGACACCATCCGCATTAATGTGCAGCGTACTGAAACCTTGCAGACCGAATGGATGGAAATATATCTACGCATACTGCCCAATGAGCACTTTGCCATCGGATATGATAACCTGAAAGAGGTAAAAGTCTCATTCTCTGACATTCTGACAAAACCGGACTGGTGGGATAATTGGATGGCATGGGGATATATGGGCAACTATTATCCTGAAGTATACCGTAAATGGATTGAAATCTATTACTTGGGGGCGGATCCGAATATCTATAACGGAGAACCGCTTTATTGGAACAATATGCCTCCCTATCCCCTGCCTTCGTCCTATCCTGTTCTTTTCATGTACTATCAGCAACTGAAAATATACTTTGAAGAGAACGATGTATATCCTGGCGGAGACACAACACTCCCGCCTATCAAACTTCCATAATAACATAACAAAACAATCAGGAATTATGAAACGACATATATTTCCGCATGCGGCTGTCCTGGCACTGTCTCTGCTGACATGGTCATGTGCTGAAGACGATGGGAACTACAATTATAAGAGCATCAACAGCGTTGCCATTGGCCCCATAGACAACCAGCTATGCGAGGCCGGTGCGCACCTTGCAATCACTCCGGATCTTACAATCCTTGATGATGGCAGTATCAACCTGGCTTATTCATGGACTGTCGGAACCAACGAGGTATCAACCGAAAGAAATCTTGATATTGACCTGCCGGTTTTAAGTTACGGAGGACATCTGTGTGCCTTGACAATAAAAGACATTGATACGGGCATGCAATACCGCCGGACATTTACTTTGACCATTACCAATCCATTCAACTATGGGTATTATTTCCTTACCCGTAAAGATGACGGCTCTACAGAAATGGCTTACATACAAGCTAAAGAAGAGGATGATTCCGATGTTGGCGATGTGAAATATGCAGTCGGTGTCGCTGAATATCCGTTTGGCGATGAGCCTAAGCAAATAATCGGAGAATACGGTTACACTTCAGATTATAGTGCAACCAGATGGCGGCTGACCTTTATCACACAAAAAGGAGAAACACCTGTAATTATTACCGACAACAGTACATTCCTCCCGACCAGCCTGGTTACAGAGAGCAGTTTCATTGATCAAGACAAAGGGTATGCATTTGAGCCCGATGCAACAGTTGTAAGTATGCAGTCTTCTGTCGGACAGTTTTTCATCAGTAACGGACAATTTATACGTTATGCCAATGGCAAGCTTTACAGGCCGGCCCGCCATTTACAAAAATACTATTGGAGCCATCCGGTCATGGGAGACAGAGGTGTGGCATTTGCATGGGTTTATGATGAATTGAGCCGGCGCTGTTATGTATTACAGGCCTACACCAGCGATATTCCGGAATTGGGAATTATCGCTGACAGCTATGCTTATGACAATGTGATAGAGCCGGCCGGCAATCAAGAAATCAAAGGCAGTGTCATCTATGCGTCAGACAAATATTCCGATGTACATTCATTTAACGTATATGCGGCAGATACGGATGAAATCAGAATTTACAACTACAGCTGCAAAACAGCAAGTGACGCAGCTTTCGTCAATGAGACCCTGTTGCCATTTCCCGGATCTAATGAAAATATGGCGATTACAGTAGGTTCCACCGGACTTGCCAATAATATCTTCTATGTGAACAGTGGAAATGAAATCTACTCTTCACCAACTGTCCTGCCAAAGCTTGCCCCATTTCTCACAGTGCCATCCGATTTGGGAAACATTGAGAAGATAGGGTTGTCTGCCTTAGGAAACCGGATGGTGGTAGTGCTTTATGATGAGAACAGTACGGAAGAGCGCAAAGGAAGCGTAGTGTTTGTTGATGTTGAAACTAAAAGAATCACTCATACTTTCCCACACATCCTGCATCATTGCGTTTCTTATTGGGGAGCCAATGAATCAACTAGCCTGATGGGATACGGACAATATGGTGATGGGAAATAGACCTGTATGTTCTCATAAACTGTACGTCTAAGGGAAACGGCTGCCTCTAATAATAGGCAGCCGTTTCCCTTGTTCGCCCGACAAGGGTATAATCTAATGGATGCAAGTCCCTAATGCGGCTTAATAGCGGCAAGCGTACAGCCAAAGACAAGCTGCCAATGGCGACATGGGGTGTG
>CAYUIJ010000081.1:0-8928 GCA_964444735.1 uncultured Bacteroides sp.
CAGAATCTTGTCAGCACTGCTCGTCAGCGAGTTCTTCATATTGTCTTGTGAGTCAGAATCCTTTGGTTACGGCATACGAGCGAGGAGGTGGAATCAATAAAACTGACGCCGGTGCAGGATCCCGGCAAAATTTTCTTGATGAAGACGGCCAGAGGAAGCAGCGTTTCCTTCTCCGGTACTGCAAAGCGGTTATGGGATACCCGGCGCGGAAACAGGTGCTTCGGATGTTTGCAGACATGCTCCTTGCAATAATGCCTGAAGCAGCGAATCCTCCGGAATGGAACAGGAAGAGGATAACCATAATCACAGCATCGTTCATGCGGTCAGGCTTGTTACGGTGTCCGTTCTTCTTGTCGCAATGCAGATTCCTTGTAAAAATCACCGGCCATACAATAAATCTCTGTAACTTCAGACTCTGGAAACATAGTGGTATTTATTAAGCTGCTCAAGCGTAGAGGTTGTTCCGGATCTACGACAACTCGCTATGGTAACCGCAGGTTTACCCGCCATTAAATCCGAAGCCATTGCACAAAAAGGCTCTGTCCATAAAACAGGTTGTAGCCCCTGTAGCTGCCGTAAAGTGCACGGAAGAACCGAAAACAAATCCATCAAAATTATCAGCCTTGTCCAAAAACTCATTGACAACATCATTCATAAAACATCTGCCTGAATGTTGGCAGACGCACACCCGATGCAACTGCTCACCGGCTTTCTACCTATCCAGAATATTTCAGTTTCAATACCGTTCTGCCTTAGAGCAGATTCTATTTCTTTCAATGCAGCAAATGTACAGCCCTCAACATGAGGGCTACCATTGGCTAAAAGAACTTTCATCTTTTGGTCCGTTTTTTCGACTCAGACTTATGACTTCCTGAGAATTAGCCGGCCCGACACTGACGGCTGCTTCGGTTAGCAGCAACTCCCGTCTGCTTGATTGCCTGACGGAGGGTGATTTTATCATACATATTTGCGTTCGGATTTTAATGCAACGACTCCAATCACACACGATATAATCAGAAACGCGATTCCGGCTATCAGAATGTTGTTGAATCCTATTGCATCGGCAAGCAAGCCCCAACCGCCGGCAGCGACTGCGCCACCAATGGCTATTGCCATAGATACGTTACTGTAAATTCGGGCATAATGCCTGTCGCCAAACACCGTTCGGACCAAAATAGGAGTCTGTACCGTGACACCGGCATAAGCCCAACCGAAAAGGAAGCCTCCGAAAACGGAAAGGCAGATACTGACGTACCCCAACAGCAACAAAAGCAAACCAAAACCTCCGAAGCCGGTAGTGACCAAAACTCCCCATAACGGGTTCTTGTCGTTAATCATGCCGAGTATGACCTTTCCCACCGTCACACCGACCATTGCCCCAGAAGCAATGAACGCCGCCTCTTCAATGCTGAAGCTCACGCTTTGAGCAAAAGCGGGAAGAAATCCGTTCAAGGTCGCGGTGGCGTTTATCAGGAAGGCGAAAAGAATCATCCCGTAGAAAATGGGCTGTCTTATAGCCTTGGAGTAGTCCATGCCATCATCCTGCGACTGCATGGTTTCCGATGGTGCAATCTTGTCTTCGCTTGAAGCCCCGTAAGGGATCAGTCCTTTTTCTTTGGGATAATCCCGCATGAATACCCCGACAACGGGGGTAACGAGAACGAGTATCATGGCTCCGAACACCAGATAGGCGTTACGCCATCCGTATTCCGTGATCAAATAGCCGGCAAGCGGATTGAATAACATACCGCCGATTCCCGAACCGGCACTGCAAATACCGAGGAACAGTCCCATACGTGTCTTGAACCAGCGGTTGAGCATAGTGGCGAATCCCAGGTACATAAGAAAAGCCAAGGTCACACCAAAGATAATGCCGGCCACATAGAACTCCCATACGGAGGTGAATACGGACATAGCCGCCATAGTCAATCCTGTTATGGCTGAACAAATAGTCAATATCCACCGTGCGCTGTACCGTTCCATGAGCCGTCCAGCAAAAGTCAGCGTAAGGGTCGAGAATAGGAAACAAAGCGACATGTAGATACTGAACGTTCCGATTTCAATGCCGAGTTCATGGCTTACAGGTTTGTAGAAAATACCTGCACAGCTCATTACCAGCCCTACTGCTACCAGCATGATAAGAAAACAGCAAATCACAATGGTATAGCCGTAGTGCCATGATTTTGAAATACCGGATGTCGTAGCCATATTCATCTGTTTTTAGCTTTTGTTTGGCTTCAATGGCCCATAGAAGAAAGAGGCGGTAGCCCCGCCGTCAATCAGGAAATCAGCACCGGTAATGAATGCGCCCTTATCGCTCATCAGCAGCTCGGCCACGTTGGCCACTTCATCTGCCGTGCCGGGACGGCCTGCCGGACACTTGGCGAACATGTTCTTGTAGAAGCCGCCGCGCGGACCGTTGAATTCATCAAGAGCCAGCGGAGTGACGACAATACCCGGAGAAATGGAGTTTACCCTTGCTCCACGTTCGCCCCATTTCACGGCTTCCGCCATCACGCGCTTCACGTTGCAGCGTTTCGCCATCTGGTAAGCGTGGAGCGTGTCGCGGATGTTTCCCTCCTGAAGCATCTCCAACGAGAGAAGTTCCTCGGTGGGAGCAGTGGCAAGCAGTTCGTCCTCTTCGGGAGTGAGTGCAGGCATGCGGTGTCCCGACTGGC
This sequence comes from uncultured Bacteroides sp., assembly GCA_964444735.1. Taxonomy (GTDB): domain Bacteria; phylum Bacteroidota; class Bacteroidia; order Bacteroidales; family Bacteroidaceae; genus Phocaeicola_A. Next base: position 2,679 of record CAYUIJ010000081.1, read on the forward strand.
TGGATACGGTAACACCCGTACCGCCCGGTCTGATAACCTTGCCTACCTCTTCCAACAGTACGGCAGTTCCGTACAGATCCACTTTCAGAATCGTTCCTATTGGTGCCTGACTGGGCGACACGCCGGCGGCGTTCACTAACATTGAAATCTCTCCATACTTCTGTGCCTTGGCAATCAGATTCAGGATAGATACACGTGAAGACAAATCCATTTCCACGGAGACGGTATCGAAACCAGCCTCATTCATTGTCTTGGCTATCGTTTCAGCATTTGCCTTGTTCTTGTCACCGATTACGATTTTCATTCCGTAACCCATACGGCGGGCTATCGCCATACCAATCTGACCGGCTCCGGTCAATATCATTACATTTTTCATGCCTTTTATCTTTTCAATTATTACTTATTTATTTTGCATGATTTACCAACCAATTTGTTACTGTTTTCCGGGCTTGCTCCTGTGATTTTTGGGCTGTAGTCCCACGTATCGCCAAACCTTTCAGTATGGTCGCGCCTTCACATGCTTTTTTCATTTTGTTTTCCGTATCCGACAAGCCGCTGCCTTCATGGGTACAAAACGGAACGACCGTCTTTCCCTGCCAATTATGCTTTTCAATGAAGGTATAGACCGGCATCGGCATGTCTCCCCACCAGTTGGGATAGCCGATATAAATCACATCATAGTCCTCTACAGCAACATCGCCCTTGATTGCAGGGCGCGCTTTCGATTCCACTTCCTGTTTTGCCACTTCGGTACATTTCGTATAATTCTCCGGATAGGCTTTTAACGGCTCTACCTGAAAGAGTGTACCGTTTGTTTCTTCCGCAATCATTTCGGCAATGATGTGGGTGTTTCCTTTTTCGATGTTGCCTACGGCATAATTCTCTCCTGTTCTTGAGAAAAATACCACTAATGTTTTTCTACTTTCCATATTTTTTGCATTACTCGTTTTGCTTTGAGAATAGGATGTGACAGGCAAGACTGCCGTCAGCATCATTAGGAATGTCCATATACTTTTGTTCATAATACCATGTATTTATTATTGTTTTCTTTAATGCAAAGGTCGCCTGTATGTGTGAGGTTATGATTGAACAAATTACTGGTTATATAACCGATATCGCTGTTTCCAATATGGTGAAATGATACCGGTTGTCAGTTTTCCGGTATCACCTCATTCAGGCAGGCGATGGCGTTCAACGTGCGCGGATAACCATTATAGGGCAATAATTGGGTGACGACTGCCAGTAGGATGTTCTTGTCATTGCCTGCGGTCACGTTTCCACTAATATGCCCCTTGACTTGTGACTCGCAACCGCCTAAGGATATGAGCATGGAGAATGTGAGCAACTCACGTTGCTGCACGGTCAGCCCGGTGCGGGTTTGATAATCCCCGAAACAGTTTGCCGACAAATAGCGTTGGATATGTTTCTGGTTGTCAGGAGCGGCAGCATACATCTTATCAATGCGTTCTCCGAAAATTTCTTTTTGCAGGGCAAGTCCTTTCTCGTATCTGGTTTCGGGCGAGGTGGTGGATTGTGTTTTCACCGGAAGGCTTATGCCATTCGCAGCCAGAAAATCATTTGCCTCTCCGATGAAGTCAATCACTTTTGCAATCCCGACATACGGAACGGCATGATAAAGGATTTCCTTGATCTCCACAGGCGTGATTCCGTTTGCAAGGGCCGCATGCAGCATCATCTTATATTCATGTACGGCATGTTGGGCAATGGATGATGCCATCGTCACCATGATACGGGTTTTGCGATCCAGATTGCCGTACTGCATCACTTCATCAAAGGCGAAATTATCAAACACCTCTATCAGTTCGGGATCGGTTTGTTTGGTTGTCGATACATAACCTGGGAACCATTCGTCATGATTGCGTATGGCGGCTTCTGAAAGACGCAGATTCGTAGTTTGGAATGTTGTGGCAGAAGTGTATTGTTCATCGTTCACGGGATCCAGCCAGGTGGTCTTGTTGGTCTGCGGGTTACACTCGATGGCGAGATGGGAGAACCAGCTGTCGGGAGCTGCGCCATGCCAATGCACTACATTCGGGGCGATTTCGACCACATCTCCGGGCTTCAGTTCTCGTGCCGCTTTTCCTTGTTCCTGATAATATCCCCGGCCGGCAGTTGCTGCCAGTAGCTGACCTCCGGTATGGCTGTGCCAGTTGTTGTGACAACCCGGTTCAAAAGTGACATTCGACATGGGGGCATTGAGGTCTTTGTTTGCAGTCAGTCTTGCCAGATATGCCTGACCTATAAAATATTTCGAGAACTGTTCAGGCAGTTTCTCACCCTGTGGAAATAATTGGTTAAATGATTTGTTTTCCATTTTTATTTCTTGTGCTTTTACGATGTTTCCAGTGCCTGCAATCAGGAACACGGCAAACAGTATGATTAAAAATCTTGTTCTCATTTAGTCTGTTTTTTGTTACAAACACATCCTAAAGATAGCTTCTACGTCTTTCGGGGTCAAATCCTTAAGACCTTTCAGCGTACCGCCAGCACAAGCCTTCTGAGCCATCTCAGCGAAATGCTCGTCATTGATGTTCAAATCAGACAAGCAGCTCTGAAGGTGCAAGTCTTGATACAGGAAGTGACTAAAACGGTTGATCGCTTCTTTTGCCCCTTCCATATCAGGCAAGCTGTCATCCACACCGAAGATGCGAACACCGAACTGCCTGAACTGGAGTGCCGTCTGTTCATCAAGAATATATTCCATCCAACGCGGTGTCAGGATGGCAAGGCCAAGACCGTGTGTAATGTCATAGAATGCCGAAAGTTCGTGTTCCATCATATGACAAACCGCGGCTTGTGAAATGCCGTTGTCCAAAAAGCCGTTCAATGCCCAGGTGGATGCCCACATTAGGTTGGCCCTTGCCTCGTAGTTCTCCGGCTCTTTCATAGCTGTCGGAGCATACTTTACCACCGTGCGTATAACCTCTTCCTGTATGCGGCAAGCCATATCCATACGGTCATCAGCTGTAAAATAGTTGCAGTCGAACACGTGAGAGAGGATATCCGCACTGCCGCAGGCCGTCTGAAACGCACTTACGCTGAATGTGTTTGTCGGGTCAAGGAAAGAGACTTTCGGGAAAAGCAAAGGATGTACGAGTCCCAGTTTCTCATGTGTATCCATGTTGCTGATGACACCTCCACAATCCATTTCCGATCCGGTGGCAGACAACGTAAGCACCGTCAAGACAGGAAGAGCTTTTGTAACGGGGGCTTTCCGCTTGACCAGATCCCAGCTGTCACCATCATAGAAAGCGGCTGCGGCAATGGCCTTGGTGCAGTCAATGGTGGAGCCGCCACCGACGGCAAGCAGCACATCGATATGTTCTTTTTTGCAGATGTCCGCACCTCGGTTCACAGTCGTGTGCCGGGGATTAGGCTCCACTCCCGAAAGTTCGGATACGTTGATTCCGGCCTCTTTCAATATTGACATGATCTTGTCATACAGTCCGATGCGCTTGATGGAACCGCCTCCATAAACCAGTAACACATTGTTACCGAATTGTTTGATTTCCTCTTTCAGATGCGAAAGCTGGTCATTCCCGAAATAAATCTTTGTGGGATTTTGAAATACGAAATTGTTCATGATTATATACTTTGTCATTCATTTGCCTATTTAATTATGCTGATTTTTTTGAGCCATGCCTCCACATCACCGCGTGCGTTTACTGAATTGGTTCCCCGCACGGCAAGACCGCTCAGAATGGTATTGGCTGGATAATAACTTCGTGCCAACCGTTCACAATCGCCCAGTCCGCTACCGGCATGAGTCGCAAACGGCACGAGCGTTTTGCCCGTCAGGTCATAAGATTCATAGAATGTACGGATAATCATTGGCATTGCACTGTGCCATACAGGACCACCAATGAATATGGTGTCATATTCATCTATATTTTCAATTTTGTTTTGGATTGCAGGACGTGAGTTGTTGTCATATTCTTCTCTGGCTATCGCTACCGTTTCCTGATAGCTGTCCGGATAAGGAACTACAGGAATAATCTCAAAACGCTCGCCGCCGGTTAAATCCGCAATGTAGCCGGCGACTCTTGCTGTATGCCCGATTCCCAACCATTGATTAGGATAATTGTACCCTGTACGCGAAAAATAGACAATGAGAATCTTCCCGCCATCCGGATTATCATTGGGCACATCCGGAGTTCCCGTTTCAGGTGTTTCAACCGTTGGATCATCATTGTCGCAAGATATAAGTCCGAAACTCAGCAGAAAGCTGAATGCGAAAATCAAAATATATTTCATATTTGATACGTCTTTATTGTTAGACTTTATTTTATGTTGCGTAAAGTAGCCGGATTAATACCAATGAATGTTAGATAAATTGCAGATTGAATTACCAAAATCGCTGTTTGTTTTATACACATTATCAAAAGTTTGCATCGTCTTATACAAATTACGGATTCGCTTACCGAAATCGCTGTTTATGTGTTACTCGTAACATATCATTATCAATCAATTCGTATCTTTGCAGACAAATTATAGATATGAACAAAGAACTATTAAATATCAGGACCATTATCGAATATAATGAGATCTTGGGGGTGGAGACATTACACCCATTGGTAAGCGTGATCGATTTGTCGAAAGCAAAGCCGATGAAACACATGCGTCACACATTCAGTTTCTATACGGTATATTTGAAAGATGAGAAAAACTGTGAACTGATTTACGGAAGACAGCGTTACGATTATCAGAAAGGATCGGTAGTGTGTGTGGCTCCGGGACAGGTCATCGGTATAGAAGATACGGGCGAAGTCTTTCAGCCACAGGGATGGGCTCTCTGTTTCGACCCGGAATTGATATACGGGACATCACTTGGCCGCAGTATAAAGGACTATTCGTATTTCTCATACGAAGTGAATGAAGCCCTGCATCTGTCGGAAAGGGAGCGGGTTCTATTCATTGATTGCCTTGGAAAAATCCGGCAGGAACTGGAACATTCCATAGACAGGCTCAGCAAACGCCTCATTGCCACCAATATCGAATTGCTGCTGGACTACTGCCTGCGCTTTTACGAGAGGCAGTTTATTACACGAAAACCGATAAACAGGGATCTTTTAACCCGCTTTGAATCATTGCTCGACAATTATTTCTCATCCAGTAAGGCTCAGAACGCCGGATTGCCCACGGTGAAATATTGCGCAAGCGAACTATGCCTGTCTTCTGGGTATTTCGGCGATTTGATAAAGAAAGAAACCGGCAAATCGGCTCAGACATACATCCAATCAAAGGTGATGGATGTGGCTAAAGGATGCCTTCTCGATACAGAAAAATCCATCAGCCAAATCTCATACGAATTGGGTTTCCAATATCCTCAGCATTTTACCAGGTTATTCAAAAAAGTAGTGGGGCAAACGCCGAATGATTACCGCACAAAGATGGTTATCTGATGAGTAAAATGAAAGGTATGTTTTTCTGATTGATGATTTTGGCGTACACCTGTGTCATCTTCACATCAGCATGACCGGGCAGTTTCGATGTAGTATACAGATCTGCTCCAAGCGTCAGTATCATCGTGGCAAACGTATGGCGTGCGGTATGAAATGTAAACCGCTTGTCGATTCCTGTAGCTTTCGCCCAAGGCTTGACAGGCAAATTCATCATTGGCGGACTCGGCATATCAAACACATGGTCTTCTGCCGTCTTATCTCCCCGTTCCGGCATCCATTTCAACGCTTCGGGAGAAAGAGGTAGGTAAATCGGTTCTTTGGTCTTTTGCATAGACACAGCCAAACGGTATTGCCCTCTATCGACAAATACGTCTTTCCACTTCAATCCGACAATATCGCTTACGCGCAATCCGCAGAAACAGGAGAACAAATAAGCGGACTTCACAGCCTCATTATTCATCGAAGTGGCATTCAATGCCCGCACTTCCTTGATAGTCATATACGACCGCTTGCTCTCCGGCAGACGAATCTTATCCGAATGATTGATTTTGGTAAACGGATTGACTTTGATAATCTCCGCACGAACAGCAGCGTTCAAAGCTCCGTTCAAGGGTAGTAGGTGTGGAGTGTAAAGTTCGACACACGCTTTCCTTTGGGCGGTATTCCGTCATCAGATAATCGAGGTAGTCATGGCAGAATGCTTTGTCGGTTCTATCCATTGTCATCCGCTCTCCAGCATAATCCTTCAAGATGCGAATGGTAACCGCGATTTGGTTTCCGTCTTTCTTGTCTCGCTTTGCCTGATTCTCTTTGTATGTATTCATCCA
>CAYUIJ010000082.1:0-8795 GCA_964444735.1 uncultured Bacteroides sp.
TTTGCCGGATGTTTGTTTTTTTGTCCGTACCTTTGCTTCCGGAATTTTAAAAAAACGGAAAGATGAGAGGACTGAGAGCGGGATGCCGCCATGCCGTAGGGGTTGACATTGGAGGGACGAATACGGTGTGGGGCATTGTGGATGCGCGGGGAAACATTGTGGCGCGTGATGGCATGAGGACGGAAGACTATGCCGATGCCGGACTGTATGCCGATGCGCTGGCCGGACGGATCGGAAGGATGATTGACGTGACGGTGTCGCGTGAGGATATATGTGGAATAGGGGTGGGAGCACCCAACGCGAACTTTTATACGGGCGCCATTGAGCATGCGCCCAACCTGCCGTGGAGAGGGCGTGTTCCTATGGCCGGCATGCTGGAGCGGCGGATGGGGCTGCCGGTGGTTATGTCAAACGATGCGGATGCGGCCGCGCTGGGTGAGATGAGATACGGTGCGGCCAAGGGAATGAGAGATTTCATCATGATTACGCTGGGTACCGGAGTGGGCGGCGGCATTGTGACAGGCGGGCGGCTGGTACATGGGCACGATGGATTGGCCGGCGAGCTGGGGCACGTTATTGTGGAGCGTGGCGGGCGTCTTTGCGGGTGCGGGCGAAGGGGATGCCTGGAGACGTATTGTTCGGCTACGGGGGTTGTGCGCACGGCCCGCGAGTTCCTCTCCGGATCGGATGAGCCGAGTCTGCTGCGGCGTAAGCCGGCTGACGGGATAACATCGGAGGATATTTTTGACGCGGCCGAGGATGGGGATGAGCCGGCACGCCGCATTTTTGACTATACGGGCAGCGTATTGGGGCGTGCGTTGGCCGACTTCATTGTCTTTTCGGGGCCTGAGGCGATAGTACTGTCCGGCGGGCTGTCGAGGGCGGGACATTATATTACGGAACCTGCCCGGCGTGCGATGGAGGAGAATGTGATGCCTGTTTTCAAAGGTAGGACCAGGCTTCTGCTATCGGGGTTGGGAGACCCGGATGCGGCTGTGCTGGGAGCCGCATCGCTGGTATGGGAGGCAGGATGATGGCCGTTTGTGCCATGGGGCTGCGGAGAGATCAAAGCGGTTCCGCCGGACAGAGAGGGGCGGAGCCGCTTTGTCCGTATAGGGGGGGGGAAAAAAAACCGGCGGTATTAGATGCGTTGCAGCACTTTCTCGATGAGGGTGCTGACGGAGTTTTTGTAGTCCGTGCTGGCTTTCCGGGTTTTCCGGTTGGCGATGACCACGCATACGGTGGCGGCACGATGCCCCATAAGGCGGCTCAGTCCGGCCACAGCCGAGCTTTCCATTTCGAAGTTGGTAATTGCATGTCCTTTGTAGCGGAACGATTCAATCTTGGCGTTCTGGTCCGGATCGGCCAGCGGAATGCGCAGCTCACGTCCCTGCGGGCCGAAGAATCCGCAGGCTGAGATGGTGATGCCCCGCACCATGTCGTCCGCGGCAATGCGGCCGGTCAGTCCGGTATCGGCCGCGATTGCGTAGGGATGCGTCATGCAGGTGTTGCCCGTCCATCCCATGTGGCTGACGAAAGCCTGTTCAAGCCCGGCATCGCACACTTCGTTCCGTCCTGCATAGAAATTGAGCAGTCCGTCGAGCCCGATGGAGTATTCCGAGCAGATGAGCGTGCCGACCGGCGTGTGGGGCTGTAGTCCTCCGCAGGTGCCTATACGTACGATGGTGAGGCTGTGCGGCCGTTCTTTCAGATGTCTTGTATTGAAGTCGATGTTGGCCAGTGCATCGATCTCGTTGAGTACGATGTCAATGTTGTCACACCCGATGCCGGTGGATACGACTGAGATACGTTTTCCCATATACATTCCGGTGATGGTATGAAACTCGCGGTTCTGTACGTCACACTCTGTCGTGCTGAAGTATGAGGCTACGAGCGGCACTCTTCCGGGATCTCCCACAAGGATGACGCGTCCGGCCAGCTGTTCCGGCCTCACATGCAGATGGAATACCGATCCATCGTCATTGATAATCAGTTCGGATTCAGCAAAATATCTTTCCATCGCGTTTTTATTTTTCAAGTCCGTTTTTTTGGAGACCGTCATGGGGGTGTGCAATGCTGTCACGCATCTGGGTATCGGCCTGTATGTTCTTCATGCGGTAGTAATCCATGATTCCAAGGTTTCCGTTGCGGAATGCCTCGGCCATGGCCTTGGGCACCTCGGCTTCGGCTTGTATCACCATGGCGCGTGCCTCTTCGGCCCTGGCCTTCATTTCCTGTTCGGTGGCGACAGCCATGGCGCGGCGCTCTTCGGCCTTGGCCTGTGCGATGTTCTTGTCGGCATTGGCCTGGTCTATCTGCAGGGCCGCTCCGATGTTGCGGCCTATGTCAATGTCGGCAATGTCAATGGAAAGAATCTCGAAAGCGGTTCCCGCGTCCAGTCCCTTACGCAATACCAGCTTGGAGATGGAGTCGGGATTTTCGAGTACGGACTTGTGATTTTCTGACGAACCGATAGACGACACGATACCTTCGCCTACACGGGCCAGTACGGTGTCTTCACCCGCGCCTCCAACCAGCTGGCGGATGTTGGCGCGCACGGTAACACGCGCTTTGGCAATAAGCTGGATTCCGTCTTTGGCGACAGCGGTTACGGGCGGCGTGTCGATTACCTTTGGATTGACTGACATCTGTACGGCCTCGAACACGTCACGTCCGGCAAGGTCAATGGCAGTAGCCATTTGGAACGACAGATCAATACTGGCTTTCGATGCCGATACGAGTGCGTGTACCACCTTTTCCACATGCCCGCCGGCAAGATAATGCGCTTCGAGCTCATCGCGCGTAATGGTCTTGAGACCGGCTTTGTGCGACTCGATAAGCGCTTGTACGATAATGGAAGGCGGCACATTACGGATGCGCATCAGAAAGAGTTGTACCAGTGAGATGCGAACTCCCGACACTTTGGCCGAAAGCCAGAGAATAAACGGGATGTAGTGTAGCAGGACAGCTAAAAATATAAAGCATCCGGCAATGAGAAATACAGGCAAATACATATACATTGTGTTTTTAATGGTTAATAATCGGAGCGTGAATGAGCCGCGTTTACCGGCAGGCCGAGACGAATACCATTCCGCCGGCAATGCGTGTAACGGTCACCGGAGTGTTTTCTTCAATGAATCCGCTGGCCGATTTCACTTCAATGACGTGTCCGGCAAAGTCCGCGTTTCCGATAAGGGCAAGGCGGGTGATGGCAGTTCCATGATCGCCTACCTGTATGGCATCGATCGCCTCGTTATGTATGGCAGAGTCAATTTCCTTTTTCAGCGATATCTTGTCAATGGATTTTGAAAGGGTCATCCATACCAGAATGACAGTACATCCGGCAATGGTTGCAAGCAGGAGTATAAGGCATGCCAGCCGTCCCAATGAGATGTAAGCATAAACATTAGCCGCGATAAGGCTTGCAACGGCACATACGCCGGCCACACCGACACCCGGAAACATACAGATTTCGGCAATGAGAAGAACAATGCCTACGATAAATAAAATGCAGATGACCAGTATTTCCATATAAACGCATATAAAAAGATTAATGTATTTGTTCCTTTTCAGAAGCGCGGACAGAAAGTTCAAGCTTGTCCAGCTCGCCGCACATCTGTTCTTCGCGCTTTTCGAGACCGAGCAGTTCGGGAGTCAGATTCTGCCTTTGCTCTTCATTGCCCGCGATATAGGCACTGCGCAAGGCAGCCATGCGTGTACGGGTCGACTCAAGATCATCGCTTTTCCGCACCCACTGCATAAACAGGCTACGCGCTTCTTTGGAACGGAAATCCTCAAGCTTGTGATAAATATTGTGGTCATCGATAACGAACGTAAAGGCATGACCGGGAGCCGGCTTCCGGCTTTGCGATGCTATTTCCCGCATACGTGCAACCGCGTCATGTACAATACGCCCGTCTTTCCATGTATTCCTGATGGAATGGAGCATGGCTGTCTGGCGTATGTTTACGGACGTACTGTCGTTATAGTCGAATGTCCGGCGTGATCCGTTTGGTACGAATACATATACGCAGACTTTTCCTTCCGGCTGGTAACGGTCGGAAGCGAACCATCCAAGATTATTGAACTCATCGATGACCATCATATAGTCATTGGCAGGCGAATTGTATGGCATACCCATGTTCTCCGGCTTAAGGAACCGGCCGGCGGGGGCGTTCAGACGGGTTACGTAAATATCGTATCCGCTTCCTCCCAGAGACTCGCTGCTGTTGTTGGCATAATAAAGGGTAATTCCATCGGGCATCATGAAAGGATAATTGTTGTCTCCCTCTTCCTGCAATCCGGCAACGGGCAACGGACTGCTCCATTTGTCAAGAAGCCTGTCAATAGTACAGATGTTAAGCCGTCCGTTGTCATTGAGCGAGAGATAGAGCTTCTGTCCGAGCTCATTCCGGTGCATGGTACCTTTCTGGCTTTTATCGTTGAAGAAGCTTGCACAGGTTTCCAACGTCCCGGCATCGGGGCCTGTGCGGTATGCTTCCAGAAACCTGTCTTTGGTGATGACAAAGCTGTCTACCACGCAAAGATCTTCCGTTCCTTTCAGCATGAGGGATGCCGTCTGCATTTTCTGCTGTCCGCTTATGGCCTCATCAGCGGGTTTCTTTCTGCTTTTGAGCAGGCGGATGTAATCATCGTATGTCTCGACGGCCTCGTCAAAAAGGTACTGGCCGGCCTGGCACCGGATGAGGTAGGGATACGCTTCGAGAACTTTTCTTTGGGCCGCTTTTTCCAGATAGGGCATTGCCAATATGCCGGACCCCGTCTCTACGCAGCATGCGCCGTACCAATAGTTGTAATTCGCGTTTGACGGACTTTGTCTGACAAATTTTCTGAAAACAGGCAGGGCTTCGCTGTATTTCCCCTCGTTAAACAAAGCGCGTGCCGAACTCAGAGACTGCGCATGGATGCAGCAGACAATTATGGACAGGATGACTAAAAGCGGATATTTTTTGTTCATAAGGTTTCGTTTTTGCTTGTTGTTTGTCCAAAGGTACGAAGATTTTTATTAAAACACATCCCCGCGGCAATACAAAATTTGTAAATAACCGGCTTTTCTGTAATTTTGCACGCGATTTTTTGAAAAAACATGGTACTGTTTGCAACAGAAGAGAAGCCGCCGATGCGCCGCATTGAACTGCGTTTTGGCAAAGGCGTGGCAAAATATGGACTGATAAACGATGATGACGGGATTCCGGCAGGATTATCGGGAGAAAACGACTCACCGTCTTTGCCGGAACTGCCTGCGCATTGTCCGTGCATAATGAGACCGCGTTTTTCGGCCGTGCGTGCGGGTATGAAGAATATCCCTTATCGGGCCGGTCTGGAAAAGCTTGTCGTGACGCATGAATACCGGGAACAGGTGAGGGGCTGTCTTTTGCGGACCGGATTCGGTCCGGACTCAGATGAGGCGCATACTGAAGGAACCGGAAGAGCCGGATTCAGGAAACGCGTCGCAACCGTGCGTGGATTGGTGACAAATGTCCCAAAAGGATTATTACCGCTTAAATAAACTAATAAGATGAAAGCTTTTTATACAGTATCATTGCTGATTGTATCAAACATCTTTATGACTTTTGCATGGTATGGCCATTTGAAGTTACAGGAAACTAAGGTTATCAGCAACTGGCCATTGTATGCGGTTGTGCTTTTTTCATGGGCTATTGCGTTGCTGGAATATTCTTTTCAGGTTCCGGCCAACCGAATCGGATTCCGTGAAAACGGAGGGCCGTTTACCTTGATGCAGCTGAAAGTCATCCAGGAAGTCATTACACTGATTATCTTCACGGTATTTTCCACCTTGTTGTTTAAAGGGGAGTCTTTGCACTGGAATCATATAGCGGCCTTTGTGTGTCTGGTTCTGGCCGTTTATTTTGTATTTATGAAATAAAGAAGTGCTAAAAGACGCTTCTTCTACGGCTATCTACGGTTCGCTGGGTGCTAATGGCACAATTATCATTACGACCAAGAGAGGCAAAGCCGGGAAACCTCATGTGTCTTATAACGGTTATATCGGTGTAAACGGCTGGCCGCAGTATCCTGACATGCTGACAGGTGAAGGCTGTCTGAATGCGCGCCGGGAGTCATACCGTACGGCAGGACAGTGGAGTTCTACGGCTGATGACGCTAAGATTTTTACTCCTAATGAATGGGACGCCATCCAGAACGGGCAATGGACCGACTGGGCGGACGAAGTGTTTCATAACGGGATTGTACAGAATCACCAGATAACGGCATCAGGAGGAACTGACCGTACTACGGCCTTGTTTCCGGCAGGTTTTTACCAAGAGGAGGGATCGTTTAAAGATGACAAGAGCGGCGGCCATGTCATTGATCCGACCAACGACCGTACCTACATTGGCTCTACATCTCCGAAATGGACTGCCGGCCTTAACAATAATTTCCGTTATAAAATTTTGATCTGAATGTAATCCGCCGCCGTGCGGATCAGCCCGGTCATAAAAGTGATATGGAAGTCACAGGCTCTCAGCTGGCCTCTTTGAGCATGGCCGCCCAAGCCGGAGGGGATGCTACCGCCCTTGACTTCATCCTTGATGAGCGCGCCCGTGAACTGTCAATAAACCACGACTTGAACAACGCCTGTGCCTGCTGCTCTAAATTATCATTTATCCGGCGGTTCAGCTCGATTTTCGCATCAAAGGAAGAAAGGATGCTTGCAATACGTTTCTGTTCCTCGAAAGGAGGCAGGTCGAAAGGCCATTGCATTATTTGCTTTTTGTCTCCGCGTGGCATTTTACACCCTTTTGAACCTGACATCATATAATCGAAGAATGATTGTTGGCTCAACAGATAATAGAAATATTTGCTGTCTATCTGATTTTCTCCTGTAATAAGCCATCGGGCAAAAGCAACAGCATGTTGGCTTGGTGTGGCTTCTACCAAGTTTAATATTTCGTTTTGAGGCAGACAATCAGTGAGATAACACTTGCCATCAGCTGCCACAAGTTTCAGTTGGTTACAACGTGTAACCAGCTCATTCCCTTCTTTGGCAAGCCGGTGCTTCATCACTTTCCAATAATTGCGGGGGTTCTTACTTTCAGTAAGCACGGCTATGACATCTGCTACAGAAAACAACCAACGGTTGCCTGTATCGTCCCATGCTGCACGAACTTCCTTGTCATTAAAGAAGCGAATCGATATTTTATGTTGCTTGTCGTCTTCTTCCATAGATGAGAATTTAGCTGTTTAATTTGTTCGTTTTCACTTCCCAAAAGCCGTTTCTTTTACCGTTTTTACGCTCTATGATGCCTTTTTCGGTCAAATTTACGGTATGGTCTTAACTGTTCTCTCAGATTTGCCTATACGCGCAGCGATTTCTTTTTGCGTGGCTTTAGGCTGTTCTCGCAAGAAGTTCAGCACGGCAATTTCTTCTAAAGTGCAATTCAAAGTGCAAATATTGCACTTTAGGGAGGTTTCTTTTGCCGTGTTTGCACTTTGAATGCCTTGCGCAGAAGATTCTTGTACAAGCATTGTCCGATTCCTCAGTTCATTATGCTCTGATAGAATCAAGTTCCGAAAGAACGCTTCGATATATTCAGTAGTAGCGTAGATGCCTTGGCTTAAATTGTTGTAGTTGGCACGAACCAAGGCATTACGGAAATACCATGAATGATTGGCAAAAGCATCATTGCTTATGTCAAAACCGAAAGTACGCAGATATTTGATTGTAAACACTGCCGTTGTACGGGTGTTGCCCTCACCGAAAGCGTGAATCTGCCAAACTCCGGAAATAAACTTGGCGATGTGTGTGATAGCATCATTGATGTTCAAATCCTTATAGCTGAAATTCTTCTCCTGCATGAAATCATAATCGAGTGTTTCACGTATGCTGTCGGCACTGGCATAAAGTACGGTTTCTCCTTTCAGCACCCATTCCTTTTTGGTGATATTGTAATCTCTGATCTTTCCGGCAGATTTATAAATGCCTTGGAATAGGCGGCGATGAATGGCGATATACTCAACGGGCGAAAAAGTGAACGTTTTCTCTGATAATATTTCGGCAATACGTGCTGAAACTTTATCGGCTTCTTCCGTTCTGTCTTCAATGTCAGCCCTAACGGTCTTTGACTGATAGTAGCTGTCAATAAGCTGTTTAGCTTCTTCGATAGTTATATCGCCCTCAATATGCTGACGTGCTGTTTGTATCAGATATTCTGACGGCTTCAAATCGTCCACCGCCTGCAAGCCGATAGCGGTCTGCCAAGCGTAGCCTTTTTCTCTTTTCTGAGGCTCACCTTGTCTTATATATTCTTCAAAATCATTCATTATTCTGTGCTTTTAGCTGTTTAAATCGTTAATTTTCAGTTTGCCCGAATTAGTTTCGGGAGAAGTGTATCGCGAAAAGCTAATAATCCTGTCATTTAGCTTTAAAGCCACCATTTCGCCCAAAGTTTTTTATGGTTGTCATGGCTATATTTGAGCAATCGGTCAATTCTTCGCCCGTATATGAATATCCACCAACGAAAGAAGCTACTTCTGACAATGACGTTTCTTCCCAATCAGGATTGAAATAGTGCCGTTGATTGGGTCTTACGGTTGAAAAGATAACATCCCCATCTTTGACTTTACGATGTGCACGACTTGGTAATTTAGAAACAGGCAATTCTTGGATTTCTTCAATGATGTTTTCTGTAATATTACCTGTATCCAGATATAAAGCCTTTTCCCAATCGTCTTTCGTTGAGAATTGCTCAATATTCGTTGTGACGATTTCGCCTATATTATATTGTTTCCACTGTTCCATAAATGAGAATTTA
>CAYUIJ010000083.1:0-8639 GCA_964444735.1 uncultured Bacteroides sp.
CATAGATATTGTCAAAGAGGGGAAAATCAAGTTTATCCCCGAAAGATTCTCAAATCTTTTACGCCATATTCATCAGACAGCATTTCTGCCAGATGGCCGCGTATTTCCTCCTTTGTGAGGACAGGAAATTTGCGTAAGTCTTCCAATACCTTGAAATCATCCGGGGAAATTCCTGCAGCATCGTATTTTCTACGGTAAAACACACAATGATTGTATGCGTAATGCAGGATCTTGGAAATATGAAGCTCTTTGTATTTGCGGATTTGCACGGCATCGTATCTATCCGTCTCAAGCAGATTTTCATATATTTGGCGAAACTCTTTCCCAAAACGCTGTTTGTAATGCTGATATCCTTTTATTGAGCAGAGAATGTTCTGCAAAAAAACAGGACAGTGAAAATACACTGATTTCAATTTGTCTGTAAATTCCATAACGTATTGTTTATGTATCCTTGATAAAGTTTCAATTGTCTGAATTAAAACTGTTAGCAGGGAACTATTTTTACGATGATTTGACCTCTACAATATATCTTCGCAGATTTTGCTGGTAATAAGCAATTGTATCCGAGCGAGATGAATCCGTCTTCAATTTCCACATCGCCAGCTCCGGCCAAACGGATCTCGGCGGCATTCGTGCGGATATGCCGGTTATCCCATTCCAAAACCGTTATATCAGGTGCGAAATGCAGGTAGCTGATGCCCGGACAGCCTGCCGGCAAGGTATCTGCTATGATCAGGCAGTCATCTGACAAAGAAAATTCCCGGACATGAAGACTGCGTTTCCCGAATCCGTCATGGACGGCGACAAGATGTTCCGGTGAATCGTCCTCTATTTTCACATGCGGCCGTCTCCCTACCCGAAACCCGCCCCAGACCTCGATGGAATCTTTTCCCCTCACCGATACGGCATTGTGTGCCGCTGTCGAACGCTCATACTGCCGCCGTTCATTTTTTTCGTAAGTGGATATTCCCGTATCCACAACAAACGGATTTCCGTTTATGCGCATTTCGTAACTGAATATATCCGCGTGCGTATGTCCTGGCTGATAGGAGGCGGTTATCTGACCCACATCGGCAATCACCTCCAGCCTGTCGTTCGAGAATCTGCGGTAGCCGGATCCGGAAAGGGGAATTGCTGTCCATTCCAGCCCTAAACGCCGGGCATATCTGAAGATTTCGGCAGGCGACGTGGCGATACCGCATGCCGAATCGTTCAGCAACGGGATGTTTTGGTCTTTCCACACGATGGATACCAAATGACCAAGCATTTGACGCGCTTTCTTCCCCAGATATTCCGTCATCTCCTTTTGCCCGTCAAAAACGGCATTGTTCGCCGAACAGTTGTAACAGTCAAGCAAACGGTCAAGCAGGATGCAATGATACATCGGCGATTGCTCGTAATGCGCCCCGTCCGGCAAGACTTGTTCGTTGAGCTCCGGCCACAATAATCTGGAACTGCACCGATATAGCTCTTTGTCACGGAAATAAAGAGAAGCGATGAAAAGCGAGAAAGCATCCTCAAGCAGATGATTCCCCGACAAATGGAATTCCAGCATCCGGACGAGGCGGGCGTATTGGGAATACAGCGAATCGTTCCATTGCCGGCACCGGTTCCCGGCAATCATTCCGCTGTTCTTCGAAACGAATTTGATCCAATTGATGCCGCGCAGCGCTGTCGGATAGGGCTGCCGCCCGATGGCATTGCCAGACAGGCCGGCAATGAACCGGTCAATCCACTCCGATCCTCGCTCAAGATCCATGCCGGGCTGGCACAACCAGTCCATATAATTCAGATTGTACGCCCACAGCATCCCCTTTGAAGCATCCGTCCACGAACGAAACGAATCCGGAATGTTCAGAAACTCGAATCCGCCGTTGCGGAATGATTCCGCTTTTGGAATCCATTCCGCCATCTTCAATGGAGCCGTTGTCTCCGGTGCCGCCCGCATCCGGTATCGCACGGGAAACAACCGGTACCGGATCCGATACGCGACCTGCCGGGCCCGCAGATGCGAAACCGTGCGCAAAAGACGCAATGTATTTATCATGGACAATCCACTCCCGACTTATGATTCCTTGAAAGTTCCTTGATTGCGTTCATGATACGGGCATACACTTTTTCCGAATCGTAAAGTTCGAATGAACTGCGGGCATTGTGCGATTCGTACAGGAAATCTTTCTCGGATATGCCGCGTATGGTTTCCGCCAATGCCTGTGGCGTTTGTGTAACGACAAGGCGGCCGTTCACCCTATCCCGTATCATCTCAGGGATTCCACCGACCGATGTCGCTATCGGGGGGACTCCGACGGCGAACGATTCGATGATTATTCCGGGGTATCCTTCTCGTAAACTTGGAAGGATCAGGTAATCATATCCTGCCAAGGTCTCATAGATTTTCTCAGGAGGTATAATCCCTTTGTAATATTCGCCCAGCTCGGAATATTCGTAGCCTTTAAGAGGGCCGTAAATGTCCAACCGGTATGTGTCATCCAAAAGGCGGAACGCACCTAACAATATATCTATTCCTTTCTCTTTGCTTACTTGTGAAATAAACACAAAGCGCTTGCGATATTTTTTGGGGGTATGGGCTGAAATCGCAGGCCTCAATCGAGAGTTCGGGAACCATAGGCTTTGTCCGTTGAACCGTATTCCCCATTCGGTCAGGCTGCGGGTCTCCCAAAATGTAATCGCCGCATGTCTCAGAAGCCCTTTCAAAACAAACCGCCGCATTCGGGAGGACTGTTCGTACCGATGGTGAAAATCGCCGGCGAATTTACGAAGCACATACGGCCTGCCGTATATTTTACCTGCGAATCTGACAACCGGCCCTATATACAAATAATCTTTGTAGGTTCCGTTTAACAAGACAACGGAACTTCTTGCCGCCTGCCTGGTTATTTGATACAATACCGACAAATACGCGATGAAAATATTGCGGTAATTGGCTTTGTTCGTATCAATGATTCGGCACTCGACCCGTTGCTCCTTGCAATAATGTACGAGATCTTCAAACAGCACGACAATGCCTCCTACACTTCTCCTGTCTTTACGGTATCTTGGACCAATAAGTAATATTCGCATGATTCTGCAAGCGTTTTTTGTATTAATGAAAATCCTTACCGTTTATATTCGTCTTTATGGTTTACGTGCCAATACATCAATGCCCGTTGAAAACGGATGCCATGTCGTAATATTTGTAAGCGAAACCGGACTGTCGGCATAGCGGTTGAACGGCACGACGGAGCTTACGAAATCCCATACCGTCTTGTCAGATGCATGGAAGATGCGGGCATCGTGCTTGTGGACGTTGATGCCCTTGAGGCTCTCACAATAGATATTCCCTCCGGTGTGCGGCCGTTTGCCAATGGCCAGACAACGCTTGCCCGCCAAGCGAAAGTCGCCCCGGACAGGCCCGAACCGACAATCAGGTAATCGTATGATTTCATTTATGCTGTTTATTTGAATGCTTTGCCGATTGGTTTTCTTGCAAAATCCAATATCCTGATAACGAACGCAGCGAACAACACCGATCCGAGAAACCGAATCGCGTAGGCATATAAAGAAACGGCATTGTCCGTAAAAACACCTTGCCCGAACCATGCGACAAGACATGCAATCAAGACATAGTTGAACGGATCAGAATACAAGTACAGCTCATAATTGTGCCTGCTCATAAATCCGTATATTGCGGAGTGCTTCATCGGGTTGCATCTATCAAGAGACTTGGCAAGAAACGCCATGTTGGCACATCCCCACAGGGCAAGAACCGTGTTGACCGGAAAAGACAGAACGGCCTTGACGACAAAAGAATCCGTATATTTAGGCAAAATGCTACAGAACGCAATCATTCCGATGAGGACGATCCACGACAGCACCTGTTTCCAACCTGACAAAGGCTTTATGTCGTCCCAATATTTGAAGGTCGCAAAGCCTGCCGAAAAGAAAAATAGGTGTTTCATAGTACCATACAGTCCGAACATCTCACCGTATGATTGACCGAGCAAGGAATATATACCGGTTGCAAGCCAAGACAATCCAAGCAGCCCCGTCCAATAAAGAATATTTTTCCGAGGACGTGTCTTTTCCAAAAGAAAGAAAACCACAAAAATATAGAACAGACTGACAACGAACCACAAATGGGAATTACCCAACAGCAGGAATTGTCCGCACAGGATGTCCAGCAAGACATTCGAGGAATTGTCGTAGTAGGCCGAGCAATATTTCAACGGCACGGCGATGAATGTCGTAACCAACAGGAACGGGACCAGCAGCCGTTTCGCCTTGTTCCGCACGAGTTTCCCGATGGTTTCGTATTTCCGAATGCTCCATGAGAAACAGGCCCCAGAAACAGCCATGAACAACGGCATGTGAAATTTATAAATAACAGATGTCACAAATCCCAGCATTTTGAATACGAGGGAGTATTCTCCGTTCGCAAGGGAATTTTCCACTCCTCCGAACGTTGTTTTGATTGTATAATAATTACAGTGTCCCAAAACTACCAGAATCATGGTCAGCACTTTCAGCGTATCAATCCATTCCACGCGATCCGGGCTTGGTTCCGAATCAGATCCTTTCCGGTAATGGGGGGGGGTATTTATCTTATAATCAGACATATAGTCAATTATATCCGTCTCGTTCGGTCTTAATCTGATGTGTTTTTAATCTTAAGTCTCTGCCGGATGATCGGCAGAAAGATGTCAAGGGATGCGTTTTTTAATATTTTCTGTGTAGCCATATATATGGCGCCGGCACTAATAATATAGGTTATAACCAACGTCCATCCGGCTATAAATCGATGCATCACAATATAAACCGGAATAAGCGACAATGCTCCGCAGAAAGATTTTATCAGATTCAAGCCAGTCTTGTCAAAATGTACAGGGGTCTGCCTGACATGCAAATACATTGCGACAACTATCATAAATTCCGCGATGACCGAAGAAACAGAAGCCCCAATCGCACCAAATTGCGGAATCAATAATATGTTTAGCACAAAATTCGTTATGGTTCCAGCCAGTATGGAATACAGAAAAATCCTGTCCAGACCTAATGGAATAAGGATCTGCATCCCAAGTAAATTATTCAGTCCGATAGCGATGACAAGCATGCTCAAAATCATCAACGGCGCGATGGATCCGGCGAACTTGGCCCCGAAAAAAAGCGGAACGAATGCCGGGGCGATGCACGCCATTCCGGCTGCAGCCGGAACGGCGAA
The DNA here is from genome assembly GCA_964444735.1 of uncultured Bacteroides sp. Classification (GTDB taxonomy): domain Bacteria; phylum Bacteroidota; class Bacteroidia; order Bacteroidales; family Bacteroidaceae; genus Phocaeicola_A. The sequence goes on from CAYUIJ010000083.1 coordinate 5,219, forward strand.
AAACGAAACTGTCAGAAAAGACTTGTTGGCCAAATCGTTGGCCTTGTCAAATTCACGTGCCTTGCAGTATTGCGACATGCGCGGTATGGCAACAGCCGAAAGACTCGTCACTATCATCAATGCAGCCTTGGATAAGTGCATCGCATTGTTGTAGTATCCGACCTCCCGATAGTCCGTCATGAATCCGAGCATCAATGTGTCAAGAATCGTGTAGACGGAGATGGCGATTGACGAGGCGAAGAGAATGAACAGCGGCGATAAATGCTTTTTCAAGCCGGACAGGGTCAGCCTCGGCTTGATGCCAGACTGAATCAGTCTGATGAAATTCCATACATCACCGAAGATCGTCCCGCATACGTTCAGGATAACATAAATCAGCAGATCCGATTTTGTACGCACGAATGCGAACATGCAAATGATGCTGGCCGTCCGGACGACAAGAGTCCGGAGCGTGATGTATCCGAACTGCTCAAGCCCCGAATAGAACCAGTCGATACGGAACGGAGCCAAGTAGAGCAGGAAGCCTGAAACAAGAAATATGACGCGGTTTTCATCCAGTTGTCCGAATGTAAAGACACTCGAAATGTAAACCAATGTCACAACGGAAGTCGCGATAAACGAGATGGAAACCAGTTCGGACACCAAATCCGACAACGCTTTCCTGTCATCGCGCGCTTTCGCCACCTCGCGGATGCCATAAGTGGGGATTCCCAGCAATGCAAACAAGGCAAAATATCCGGCATACGTATTGGCAAAGTTGAATAGCCCGACCCCGTCCGGCTCCAAAACCCGCGAAATGTACGGCGCCGTTATCAAGGGGAAAATGACCCTTGATACGTTCAACATCGCGTTATATGCAAAATTACGCTTGATGGAGGCCATAAAAGATTTTAACCGTTTAGGTACCGAATACTTATTATTTTTTTAGATTGCGGCGCAATATTTGCAAAGATCATTGAAAACGCTAATAGTGTCAGACCTACACGCGAAATCGACAGGACGTAAAAAAACAAGCAGAAAATCACCCATTTGTTTTTCGTGTTCCCGATATTCTCACACATTTTGTATATGGCATAGGAGTAGAATAAAAAGAAGTATAAACCTCCTTGTCCCAGCATTGCCGCCAAATCTGAACTTTGACCACCGGTTTTGTCAACAGACAGCCTTTCAAGGGAAGCATAGTCATATCTGTAGGTCTCGTTTCCAAACCCCATTCCAAATAGAGGATGATCCAAACATACATTTATGCTGATAACCAAATCATCCGCCCTAAGCAGAAAAGAAATGCCGTGTTCACTTTTATCCTTCAAAATGGAAAACACTATAAAAAAACCTGCGACTATTATGCAAACGCTAAACAGATTAAATGCTGCTTTTACTACGATATTCTTTATTTTATTTTTTTGCAGATAAATTAGGCACATCAAGGATAGACATATAAAAATGTATGAGGTGTCTGACAAGGTGCTAAACAATGTTATATAAAAAACAAGGATATGGCCTGTTCTGGTACGTTGTCTGATAAACAATTCAAAAACAGTCGCAATTACTACTAACGCCGCCCATACGGGAGCCTCAGCAAATATGGCGGAATTTTTGGCATGAACGAAAGAATCCGTAGTTAAACTGGGTGTAAAAAATACCCCGTAATATGAGTCAATGTATCGTTCCGGATCCCATAACAGCAGATATTTTCCTGACGGCTGAATTACATCAAAGAGAACTGAAAAGACAAAGAAGAACAGGGAAACTACTGCTATAACAAAAATAAATTCTACGAATATGCGAATGGTCCTGTTTAGGAAGGACGGCTTTTGAGACAAATAAATGATGCAGGGAACAAAAACAACGTATTTAAAAACATACGTAACAACATAGTCACTCGCAACGTTGAACAATAACGGGATCTGATATATGACGTATAATATAATGCAAAGGAATACAGGCTTGTTTATTATCCCTTTTTCCATAATAACCATTGCGACAGCAATCGTGCAACATATCACATCAAAATGGTAATCGACAGCACCGGCATCATATACACTGTTACAATTTAAAACCAAAAAAACAACAAACAATAAATGTAGAAGTGCAAGCGGCGTTGGCTTATACATAGAGTACATATATGCCGGATAATTTGTTAATAGCTTGACAGAATCTTTCGCAAATTGTTACCCGCAATGATATCGCGTCGTATCTTCGTTATGTTTTCAATCATATCGTCATATTCCTGTTTGGAGATACGAAATAGACAAATAGACAATTCATGCAAAGATCCGACACAAATTCCAGTCCTTGTCTTTTTTACAAATTCAGCCAAAGCTGATTCCTTCCAAACGATTACGGGAACCCCCGCCGCCAAGTATAATGAAAACTTGTACGGATTATTGTATTTCAAGTAATTTCCATAATCCCCGTCGCAGGTATCAATTGAATCCCCATCCCACACCAAGCCGAATTGCCCGTCTAAATGAGGGATCAAATCAACGGAAGAGAACAAGCCTCGGTAGTGTACGTTTCTTTTATTCTCACCGGAGTAGTTCGGCCCGAACAATTCAAATATGGCATTGTCTATTCCTCCCAACTTGTACACATAACCGCATTTATTATGCGACAAGTTTCCTGCAATCATAACGGTCGGCCGCTCGGAATAGCCTCTTTTACACACCGGCCCCTCATACAGGTAGTCGAATACACCCAACACGGCATATTTGTCAAACGAATGTGCTTTTTTCAGTATCGATAACATGCTTTCATTGTGGCAGATTGCACAATCCACCCACGACCATGCCTGAATCTCGGCAGACACTGATTTTAGATTTCTATCCGGATGAGTTACCTGCTGACGCAGCGAAATCACATCATGGATAAGCATTGTCACCTTATATCCTTTTATTTTCTTGCCTACATGCAGCAATGTAAGAAAAAGTCTCTCTACCCAACTCGGATAATAGGGATACTGAATAAATACGGTATCATTTTTTCTTGCAAGCCATGTCGTTCTCATGCAGGCCCATACAAGTTCACAAAGTATATATGGTTTTGGATATCCGTTATGAAACAATACGACTTTCCGAAAGCCGAGTTCCATTGCAATTTGGCGTGCATCACGATGAGCTTTTGCAGCATTATATTTTTGCTTTACAGTATTACACAAACAGATATTCATCTCTTATCTTTTCTTTTAATCGCTTATGACAGTTATTTTCCCTCTGATTCCACAAAATCAAAAAAATGTGTGTCGGTCAAGAACGTAAAGAAACTTTTGTCACCTGCCATCCTCTTATCATCGAGAATGGTGACAATAGTCATCACCAGCAAGGAACGGCAAAATTTCAGGCATAAAAATCAAAACTTTTTTACATTCTTGAAGATCCATAATCCCGGGAACTTCTCACCTGTCCAGTATTTCCCTGATTCT